>JAZFTN010000020.1:0-6072 GCA_036446715.1 Acidimicrobiia bacterium
ACCTGACCCCGATGGGCCTGGATCTGAAGACATGTGCTCTCAGAGGGTGTCTCGATGCCACAGCCGATCGCCTCAACTGGTCCACAACGCGGGGCAAACACCCCGACCGGCGACGCGGGGTGGGCATGGCGGGTCTGATCAACGTTGGCGGCGGGGGAAAAATCTACCGGTCCGATGGCAGCGGGATCATCCTCAAGCTCGACGACTACGGGAACGTCAACGTGAGTTATGGCGGAGTCGAGATGGGGCAAGGTCTGCATTCGGCCTTGACCCTGATGGTGGCTGAGTCCCTCGGGGTGAAGCCGGAGAGCGTGATCATCAACCAGACCGATACCGCCACCTCACCCTGGGATGTCGGGACCCACGCCAGTCGCGGCGCCTTCATGGCCGGAAACGCGGCAATTGGAGCGGCCAAGAAGCTGCGTGAGCGGATCTTCGCCGCCGCCGAGAAGGTGTATCCCGAGGCGGTCGATCAGAATCTGGCGAGACTTGGCGAGAGTTGGCCAGACGAATTCGACTTCCGATCCGTCACCCGGGATCAGTTCGACATGAAGGACGGCTGGCTCTTTGTCCCGGACGCGCCCGACTGGCCATGGCTGCGAGTGGAGTTGGGCCGACTCCTCCGGGCCATTCACTTTTCCGAGGAAGCTGGGTCGGGGACCATCTTCACCGAGGAGTCGTTCTACGAGCCACCAACGGAGTTGCCCGACTGGGAGAAGGGATACGGCAACATGTCGGCAAACTACGCCTTTGGCGTTCAGGGCGTAGAGGTGGAGGTCGATGAGGACACCGGCGAGGTGACGATTCTGCGTCTGGTGGCCGTGACCGACGTCGGGCGGGTGCTAAGTCTTCAGGCCTTGAAAGGCCAGATGTACGGGGGTATCGCCCAGGGTGTCGGTTATGCGCTTTACGAGGAGATCAAGACCGAAGGCGGTCGCATCCTCAACCCTGGGTTCACCGACTACAAGCTGCCGTCCGCAGCCGATTTGGATTTTCCCATCGAGCTGGAGTTCATCGAGACCAACGATCCCGCCGGCCCGTTCGGGGCCAAGGGGGCCGGCGAGCTCGGGATGGTGCCGACCGCCCCCGCCATCGCCAATGCCATCTATGACGCGGTAGGTGTTCGTATCCACGACCTGCCGATAACACCGGAGAAGGTGTTGAAGGCACTTCAGTCCCTGAAGGTGTCGTCATGAGGTTTCAGAACCCGCTCTTGGCAAAGCCGGCGCGACCACATCCGTCCCGCATCGCCGTGGTCGGAGCAGGAACGATCGGGCCCGATATCGGCTACTACCTCAAGAGCAACCTCCCCAACCTCGAATTGGTGTTGGTCGATGTCGCCCGGAAGCCGCTCGATGCTGGCATCGAGCGGATCGAGACGCACGTGAGAAAGGGATTGGCTCGCAACAAGTTGACCGAGAGCCAGGCCGGACAGGTCATGGAGAATCTGATCCCGACCCTCGATTACAACACGATTTCGGATAGCGAGTGGGTGATCGAAGCCGCCAGCGAGGACCTCGCGATCAAACGCGAGATCTTCGGGCGTGTCGAGAGCATTGTTAGAGATGACACCCTCATCACATCCAACACGAGCTCATTGCCCGCTGAACGGCTGTTCGCGGATTTGAAGCATCCCGAGCGCGCCACCGTCACCCACTTCTTCGCGCCTGCCTTTCAGAACCCCATCGTCGAGGTCGTGGATTGGGAGCGAATCGACTCCGATGTCGTCGATTTTCTCCGCTGGTTTTTCGCCCGCACGGGCAAGGTGCCGTTGGTCACCTCAGACGTCCCCTGTTTCATGCTCGATCGGGTATTCGACAACTGGTGCAACGAGGCCGGATACCTTCTCGATGAGGCAACCGCGGCTGAGGTCGATCATGTCGCCGGTGAGTTCGTTCACGCTGGGCCGTTCTTCGTTCTCAACCTCGCCAACGGCAATCCGATCATCATCGAGACCAACACCCTCCAGATGCTCGAAGAGGGGGAGCATTACCGGCCGGCACCGGTGTTTCGCTCCGTGGATTCCTGGAACACGGTCTCCCCGGGCGAGCCTGTCGACGTGGGTTCGGAGAGAGCGGCCCGAATCCGCGATCGGCTGCTGGGAATCCTCTTCTCCCAGGCGGTCGACATCCTCGACCGAACGATCGGGTCGGCAGCCGACCTCGAACTGGGCTGCGAGCTGGCACTGGGCTTCAAAAAGGGACCGCTGCGGCTGATGGAGGAGCTTGGATCAGATGAAGTCGGCCGTATCCTCGAGGTCTTGGCCGATGAACGCACGGGGATGCCCATGCCGGTGCGGCCCCTCGCCGGTTACCAGGGATTCACTCGGCACCTCCTGGTCGACGACGTTGATGGCGTGAAGGTGATCACCCTGCGTCGGCCCCATGTTCTCAACGCTCTCGACGATGAGCTCAACGACGAGCTGCTCGCTGTTCTCGAAGATCATGAAGACGACCCCGCGGTGGAAGGCTTCGTGATCACGGGCTACGGAACCCGGGCTTTCTGCGCCGGTGCGGACATCGGCCGCTTCCCAGAGATGTTGGGGGACGCCGATGCCTGTGCCCAATATGCGCGCGATTGCTCGCGAGTTCTCATCCACCTCGACTCGATGAAGAAACCTGTGGTGGCTGCTCTCAACGGGATGGCCCTGGGAGGTGGCCTCGAGCTGGCCTTCCGCTGTCATGGCATGGTCGCCGTGGAGGACGCCTGGCTCCAGCTTCCAGAGGCCACATTGGGCATAGCCCCGGGTGTTGGCGGCATGGTCATCCCATATCGCCGCTGGCCTTCTGCGGCGCCCGTTTTTCACGACATGATGCGACGAGCCACGAAGCTGAGCGCCAGAGAGGCCCATCGGTTGGGGATCATCGGTGCCCTGGTCATTGACACCGAGTCGCTGATCGTCTCGGCGGTCGACATGGTTCGAGAGCTGGAGGGGGAGGTCGCGCCTCCGCCAGAGGGGCCGGTGGAAATCCCGCCTTTCCCGAGATTGGAGCCCGCGACGCTTGCTGAGGAGGGGTTGAGCTCGGAGGTCGTCGACATCATCGAAGCAGCGATCCGCGACGCCGCAATGGCGAGAGAGCTCCACGAGGCATTGGAGATCGGCTATTCGGCGTTCGGAGCAGCTGCTTGCACCAAAGCAGCGCGGGAGAAGATTACGGTTTTCATTTCTGGCGAGAGAGGTTGACACACCATGTTTCTCGAGAACACCTTCATTCCTTACGGCGCTTACTGGAGCACACCCTTCGCACGCTGGCAGGGCAGCTTGAGCGAGTATCACTCGATCCGTCTGGTTGGCGAGGTGGCGCGTGAGTTTCTCGTAAGACGCGAGATCACACCAGATTCCTTCGACGGTGTTGTTCTCGGGATCACCGTGACCCAACGTCACTCGTTTTACGCGGGCCCATGGTTTGCGGCTCTGGCGGGGGCCCCGGAGATAACCGGTCCCACCATCTCCCAGGCATGTGCCACGTCGGTTCGAAGTCTGGCGAGTGCCGCCCTCGAGATAGAGGCCGGCTCGCGCGAGTGCATCCTGGCGGCTGCTTGTGACCGCACGAGCAACGGCCCTCACATCTACTACCCGAGCCCGGGCGGCCCGGGGGGTCACGGGAGATCGGAGGACCCGGTCCTCGGCAACATGAACTTGGATCCCTACGCCGGTCTGGCCATGACCAACACCGCGGAAAATCTTGCCGACGAGTCGGGGATCGGCAAGGAGGAACAAGATTCCGTGACGTTGATGCGCTTCGCTCAGTACCAGGACGCCCTTGCCGACGACCGCGCCTTTCAGAAGCGGTACATGGCTCCGGTGGAGCTGAAGAGGGGCGAGAAGTCGGTCGGCTTCCTCGAAGCGGACGAGGGAGTGCACCCGACCACCGCCGAAGGGCTGGAACGGCTTCGCCCGGTGCTGGATGGCGGAACCGTCACGTACGGCTCACAGACCCACCCGGCCGACGGCAACGCCGGAATCGTCGTCTGCACGAGGGAGCGCGCCTCTCAACTCTCTCGAGATGTGAACCTGACCGTCCAGGTCCTCAGTTATGGCGAGGCGCGCGCCGAGAAGGGCTTCATGCCCAAGGCGGTCGTTCCGGCTGCTCGCCAAGCACTGGAACGAGCGGGTATCGACGCCGCGCAGTGCGCCGCGATCAAGACCCACAATCCCTTTGCCGTCGCCGACATTTACTTCAGCCACGAGATGGATGTCGCCCTCGGGGACGTCAACAACTACGGCTCCCCCCTCATCTGGGGTCACCCACAGGCCCCGACAGGCATGCGGGCGATCATCGAGTTGATCGAGGAGCTCGTGATCCGGGGCGGCGGTTACGGATTGTTCTCCGGTTGCGCCGGAGGCGACTCGGCCATGTCCATGGTGATCGAGGTGAGCTAACGTCCCCACCGCGCCGACGCCCGGTTCCCCGGGTCGCGAAGAGCCCTGGGGCACGACTCAGGACACTAGGAGGATCCTTGAACGAGCGAAATCTTCTGATCAACCCGAATGAGCTGGCGCCTGCCATCGGCTATTCCCATGCCGTGCTCGCAGCTCCGGGTCGCACGGTCTATCTAGCCGGCCAGATCGCCTTCGACAAAGAAGGTCAGATTGTCGGTGACACCTGGGTTGAGCAGTTCGACCTGGCGTTGTCCAACCTGGTAACGGCGTTGGCCGGCGCCGGAGGGGAGCCCGAGGATCTGGTGTGGATGCAGATATTCACCGTCGACGTTGCCGCCTATCGTGCTGCCCGACCCGACCTGGGCCCGGTGTATCGGCGTCATCTTGGTCGCCACTTTCCGGCGATGGGTCTCTACGGAGTGGCCGAGCTCGCCGACGTCGGCGCGCTTGTCGAGATAACTGCGATCGCCGTCATCAGCGACTGAAGGCGATGTAATCGGTCAATGAACATTGACTGGGCGCAAAACTGACCGTACAGTCAACTTTGTGACGCAGACAGCAGTAGAGACGAGGGTGGTCGATCAACAGCTAGCCGACCTGCTCACCACCCTCGGTCGTACTTCTGATGCCATGGTCGCGGTGGGCGCCGACTCGACGATTGTGGCGTGGAACGAAGGCGCCACGGAGCTGTTCGGGTACAGCGCGGACGAGGCACTAGGTCGGGCGTGTTACTCGGTGATGTGCTGGCGGGATCGCTGTGGGGACCCTGTCTGCGAGGAATGCAGAGTCGCTGCTCCTGGTGACGACGATGAGCTGACGCCGACCCGCGAAGTGATTGGGCGCACGGCGGACGGAAAGACACTGTGGCTGAGCGCCACCACCATCATTCCGCCACTCGAGATCCGCCACCAGTGCCGGCTCGTGCACTTGGTTCGAGAGATGTCCTTGCCACCTGAGCTGGAACGCCTGGTTGTCGAGCGGCTGGCGGGGTGGAGCCTCGCAACCGAGGAGAAAACGTCTGTCTTGAGTCGTCTGACGCCACGCGAGAACGAGGTCCTCCATTTGCTGACCGAGGGCTTGGATGGCTCGGCGATTGCCAGGAGCCTTTTCGTGTCACCCGCAACGGTGCGCAACCACGTCCAACACATTCTCAAGAAGCTGGAAGTACACAGCAGAACCGAAGCTGTGGCCCTTGCGCTTCGCAGCGGGCGCCAAAGCCCGGATAGGTTGCACTAGGCCTCGTCCGACTGACCCGCCATGAGAGAAGCGGCCATGATCTCCAGCTCGTCCTTCGTTTTGCCCTCGTACCGGCGCCCGCAAACCAGGTCGTAGCGGTCACAGAGCACCCGACAGGCGTCGCCGAGGACCATGTCGTCTGCCATGTTGAAAAGAACGTTGTCCTCCTTGTCGATGTGGGCCCTGATCAGACCTATGTAGTCGTCGGCATGGGACTGAAGGGCTGACAGCGCACTCTCGTCTCCCGATCTGGCACCACTTATCGCTTCGGCCATCCCCCGAACGGAGAGCCTTCCCTGCCGGTGCTCACTTAGCATCACCGCTATCGGCCCTTCGTCGCCTGGCATCCCGTGCTCGATGAGCTCGGGAAAGAGAAGATCCTCCTCCTTGCCGTGATGACAGGCGTCGGCGAACAACCGGAAGAACGAGATGCAGCTGTCGACCACATCGAA
>JAZFTN010000021.1:0-4756 GCA_036446715.1 Acidimicrobiia bacterium
GGCCAAGCAGATGAACCCCGATGGTCTCACCAAGTCGGGTCTGATTGTTGGCATGGGAGAGACCCGGGAAGAAGTGCTGGCGACTCTGGCCGACATGAGGGCGGTGGGCATCGACATCATCACCATCGGCCAGTATCTGCGGCCGACCGCCCGACATCGCCTGATCCATCGTTATGTGCACCCGGACGAGTTCGCCGAGTACAAGGCTTTCGGTGAGGGGCTGGGAATTCCGCATGTGGAGTCGGGTCCGCTGGTGAGGTCCAGTTACCACGCCAGGGAGAGCCGGGAGGCGGTCCCGGTCTCGATCGGAACATGAGACGTGATGCTGGCGCCGACCTCGAGAAGGGCGTTGACCCACTAATCAGACGCTTCGATCAGATCTTCTGGCTCCTGACAGCGTTTTTCGCAGCAAGCCTGATGTTGATGTTCACGATTGTTTGGGCCTACGGCTGAGTTCGGGCGGGCTTCGGCAGCCATGCGCCACGGTCGATGAGGGGGTTGAACGAGTGCGTGAAGTGCGGCATTGTGGCGCGAATGGCAATGTCTGAAGCAGCCCGCGCCGACCTGTACAATGGTCTCTCCGATCTACTCGGTCCTGAGCGAGCGGAGACTCTGATGACCCATCTGCCGAGATACGACCCCGCCGAAGTCGCCACCAAGTCAGATTTTGCCGATCTTCGGTCCGACTTCGCCGAACTCCGATCCGACTTCAGGAGCGAGATGAGCGAACTCCGATCCGACTTCAGGAGCGAGATCTCTGAACTCCGCACCGAGATGACGACCGGGTTTGCTGGAGTCAACGAGCGCTTCGATCGCATGTACCTCACCCTCGTGGCTGGCCTCTTCGTGGTCGTGGCCGCGATGGCGGGTGTTGTCTTCACAAGCCTCTGAAGAGGCGGTTGAGTCGGCTTCGGCTACCCGGACGATCGGATATAGGTGTGATTCCAGGACTCGGTGACGGTTCCGTCCGGTCCTGAGATGGTTCGTTTGATCGTCACGAAGCCACCGCTGTTGAACGTGGCCGACCCGGTCACCTGAGCGGTCACTTTGCGGGCTGTGCTATCTCCACCGTTCGTGACGTTGATCGTGGTCTTGGCGTTCCGATGTGAGCCGACGACAGTGCGGCCGCCGTTGTTCCCCCAAAACTCGACCGTGATCGATGTCGACGTATACGACGTGCGAATGATGACCGGTGTCCAGGTGTCGTTGACAAAGACCACATTTGGGCTCGGGTACCCGAGGGTCGCCTCGATTCCCAGGGGATAGCGGCTGATGTAGCGGCTATGTGGCTTGTGGCTGATGTCGTCGTAGGCCCCCCAGAAGACGGCGTTGTAGATCGTGGTGCCGAACTGGCTCGTCCCGCCACCGATGTTGAGCGGATGATCGCAGCAATAGCTCTCCCCGTTGAGGAGGATCGGCGCCGCCACGTACCCCTTGGATTCGGTTCGAGGGCCGAGCACCTCGTTGAGATCGAACTCCTCCCACGGAAGGACGATCCACTCATCGATCTCACGCGCCATGAGCTGGATGTTGGCGACCCGCGGCTGACAACAACTGTGATAGGTGGTGAACCGCGACACCAGATGGGTCGGCGGCCTGGGTGGTGGCTCGATTGTCTGCAGCGGAATTGCCCGTGTGAGGAATACCGCCATCTGGCCTCTGGCGACCTTGTCTTGTGGGCAATAACGGTCATTCGCCGGTGGGTTGCACCCGAGGGTCACGCCGGCTCCGGCCAGTCGATCGATGTCGTCCTCATGAATGGATCCGTCGTCGTCGGAGAATCGATCCAATATGGCCGTCTCGGGCATGGAGAAGGCTCTGACCAGAAAGGAGGCGAATTCCTCACGGCTCACCGTTCGCTCCGGGCAGAAGCGATCGTTGATAGGCGGGTTGCATCCCCGGGTGATCCCGACGGCCGCTATTCGGTTGATTGCCCCCTCGAAGATGCTGTTGGTGTCGTCAATGAAATAATCCTCTTCGACGACCGGAAGGCCAAGGGCTCGAGAAAAGACAGCGGCCATCTCCTCGCGGGTGACTTCGCGATCCGGGCAGAATTGAGCTCGATCTGAGCATCCAACCTCGATTCCTGCCGCGACAATCGCCTCGATGGAGCCCTCGAAGTAGGCACCATCGTCATCGATGAAATTGCCGCCCGGGTCGCTGATATCCGCTCCAGCCGGCCCGGTCAGGGTCACTAGGACGATCGAAGCGAGGATGAGTGTGAAGAGGGTGCGCAAGAACCGGGATTCTGGCACAAGACGCCGGTTGGCCAGCCCTTCGGATTCTCGAGTTTCTATGTTGTGGTCATGGAGTTTGATTACACCGGCCGATTGCGTCGCATCGAGGAGCTGATGGAGCAGCGCTCAATTGACGCTTTGCTTCTCTCGGTAGGCCCGGATCTGCCCTATTTCACCGGCTACGAGGCCATGGCAAGCGAGCGTCTCACCATGTTGGTCATACGTCCCGGGGAAGAACCGATATTGCTGGTGCCTAGGCTGGAAGCGCCACGGGTGGCGCCCGGGCCTTTTGAGCTACGCGCCTGGGACGAAACCGATGATCCCATTTCCTTGGTGTCCCGAGCTCTGACCGGAGCGCTGCGTATTGCTGTTGGGGACCAAACGTGGGCTGCGTTTGTTGTCGAGCTTCAGCACGCAGTCGACGCAGATGTGTGGACGACAGCTTCTCATCTGACGAAGCATCTCCGCATGCGGAAGGAGCCAATCGAGATTGAAGCCCTGCGACAGGTCGCCGAACAGGCAGACCGAGTGGCGATGAGAATCCCCGACGAGATCCAATTCAAGGGCTCGACGGAGCATGCCGTCTCAACGCGAGTGAAGAACATGCTCATCGAGGAAGGTCATGAACAGGCATTGTTTGCGATTGTGGCGTCCGGGCCCAACGGGGCCTCACCACATCACGAGCCCGGGGAGCGAGTGATCGGGGCCGGTGACATGATCGTCCTCGACTTCGGGGGGTCACTAGGCGGATACCGTTCCGACACCACCCGTACGTTCGTTGTTGACGAACCCACCGACAAACAACGGGAAGTGCACTTGGCCGTTCTCGAGGCCAACACGGCCGGAAGAGCAACCGTTGCGCCAGGAGTTCGGTGTGAGGAGATCGACCGTGCGGCGCGCGGTGTCATCGAGGACTCGGGATTTGGGAAGTACTTCGTCCACCGAACGGGCCACGGGATCGGGTTAGAGGTTCATGAGCACCCCTACATCGTCGAGGGCAATTCCCTGCCGTTGGAGTCGGGCATGGTGTTTTCGATCGAACCGGGCGTCTATCTGCCCGGGGAGTTCGGGGTTCGGATAGAGGACATCGTGACGGTAACCAGCCATGGAGCAGATTCCCTCAACGAGTCGCCAAGGGGACTCCAGGCCGTTCGGTGACGGCCGCTATCCGGTCGACCGAATCGTCACGGTCGTGGACTGGATCTGGACGCCGTCCCACAGCCATGTTCCCACGAGAGAGTGGGTGCCGGCCGCGAACGAAACCGTGTGCTGCCAGCGTCGAAAGGCGATGTCCCCTTCCTCCGACTGCGGAAGACCAACGATCTCCAATCTCGTTCCGTCGACTATGAGCGAGAATCTGGTGTTGTTGCTCGTGAACTGGGCCATCTCGTCACCGCTCGCCGGCAGTATCTGAAAGAGCCCTTCCTTGATCATGTACGGTCTGCCGGCGTCGACATCCACAGTCAGGGTGCAGGTCTCGCCTGCTCCCGGACAGACCAGCGCGGGGTGATCGCCGATGGGGATTCGAATGATGCTGGAGGGGAGGTCCAGGGCACGGCGGAGGAATGCCGCCATCTCGCCTCTGGTTACCGATTGGCCGGGGCAGTAGCGGGTTCCCGAACTGTCACATCCTCTGGTGATCCCGGCTTCGGCGATGGCGTTGATGTCGTCTTCGAGAATCGATTGGTTGTCGTCGGTGAAGCGGTCGGTTGCCGAGGCGGGAAGGTTGAGGGCACGGCGGAGAAATGCCGCCATCTCGCCTCTGGTTACGGATTGGTCGGGGCAGTAGCGGGTTCCCGAACTGTCGCATCCTCTGGTGATGCCGGCCTCGGCGATGGCGTCGATGTCCTCTTCGAAGATGGAGTTGTTGTCATCGACGAAGAACCCGTCGATCACAACTCCGGCGGCGGGCCTGGCCAGGGCCATGGTCAGGCCCGCGGCGAGGAGGGCGACAACACCAGCGACGGCCCAGCGGCGTCTCAAGCGAGTACCAGAGTCTCGAGGACGGAATTCACCTTTGCCACGAGCTCAACACGGTCGATGTGGGAGCCGAGCACCACGTAGAGGCAGAACCCCCGGCGTTTGTCGGTGAAGAACCGCTGCAAACCGCTTTGCCCCGGGATTCCCCTCTGAAGGGCGTTGCGGTCGAAATCTCGCGGCTCAAGCGGCAGGGGAATCCCGATGGAGGCGAATGGAGGCGTGCCGACGACCTCGGGTCCGTACTCGAACAGGACGATCAGCACATCGTCGGGCCTCATAGACCCGACGGCGTCGGCTCCGAAGGATGCTCCAACTGCGGAGAGGGGAAACGTACCGAAGTGCACCACGGTTGGCTCTTTTGCTCCGTTGGGAAGGATTCTGAAGCCGCCTCCAGTGGCAGCCACTTCCCATCCGGGCGGCACATCCACCGAGATCCCGGCGTGATCGAACCGGCTCACAGCATCAGCCCCATGATCGCCAGCACACCGATACCCGTGGAGGAGAGGGCTGCCGAACGCTGAAGCGGGGGACCCAGGTCG
>JAZFTN010000022.1:0-4550 GCA_036446715.1 Acidimicrobiia bacterium
TGCCACGATCGATGAGTTGGCCATCCTCGTTGTAGCTCAAACTCACGTTTTGTGCTTCGCTGAAAGATTGGAGGGAGCCGTATCCGTTCTGTACTTGAACAAACGCAACCCCACCGGCGATCACGAAACCAACGCCGAACAGCGCTAGAACGATTCCGAGTGTTTGAAGGCGCTTTGCCATCAGGTTTTCCTTTCCTTGTGAAAACATTCACATGATCGTCTCTGACGGGTCATGGCGGTAGGGGACCAAGTCCTAACCGGATCGGACTTTCTACTCGGGCCGATAAGGACCTTCGTCCCTCACTCCCGAGACCGTTTCGTTGGGGGACCGGAATCCATGCCATCTACGAGTCGATGGTGAGCGTTCCCCTCATCCCCTCCGTCCCGTCGGAATGGAGAGAGCAGAAGTACGGGTACGTCCCTGGCGCGGCGGCGCTCAGATCTACCAGGGCTTCGCTGCCGGGCCCGAAATAGACGTAGATGTCGAGTTCTTCGAGGGTGAAGTCATGGGCGAACGCGTCGGAGTTGGCGACCAGCAGTTTCCCTCCCAAGGGTACCGCGGCCGTGGTTGGGTCGAACTCGAAGTTGGCCATTTCGAGCGTGGTCGCTCCCGAAGCCTCGGCCTCGCTTACGCTTTCCATGCTGAACAGAAATCCGACGATGGAGATGACCGCTGCCACACTGATCAGGCCCATGGTTCCCTTGCGTACACGTGTTTCACGTATGCTTGGACCAGTATCGCCTTTCTTCCTCGAGAACAGGGCCATGATCCCCCCGACGAGGGACAGAAAGCACGAGCCCGAGAATTGTCAGGGTCAGCAGGGCCGCCGATATGAGGGCCAGGCCAAATGCCTGCGTCGTCCAATGTGCCGCTGGTTTTGCATCAACCAACATCTCTTTCACTACGTTCTCCTATGTCGCGTAGCACAACCCTGTCGCATCTCCGTTACGAAATCGCAACGGAACGACTGAGGCATCCGCGGCAGTGCCGCGTTACAACCTGACACAGTTTGAAGATCGTGCAGATTTGGAACACGTCCGACATTTGACCAACGCCGGTGGCGTCACGGTCTCAGAGTTGTGTTTTCTACTTCCTTGCCCAGGTGATCGCGTGTAACGGGGTCACCTCGACGACGCCTTTTTCGGTGAATCCGTGACGGTCGTAGAGGTCGAGGTAGTAGTTGACGGATAGAAGTTGGTCATCGATCAACGCTTCGAAGAACTGGATTCCTGACATGATCCGACCGGGAACGGTCTTCACGCCGTCTCCGGTCTCCGGGAATGGGAAGTCGGAGTTGAGGAAGTAACCGCCGGGCTTGAGAGCCCGATGCACGGCTTCGGTTACCTTCTCGATGTCTCGGCACTCGTGCATCGACACGTTGATTGTTATCGCGTCGAACTCTTCTTCGGCGTCGAGGTCCTCCATGCCGGAGTGGATGAGACGGACTCTGCCGGCCAGCCCAGCGTCATCGATGCGGGAACCTGCTGATCTCAAAGAGTGAGCGTCGCCGTCCAACCCGACGAGATCGAGATTGGGGAACTCGGTGCCAAGACGCACCAATCCGACTCCGGTTCCGCAAGCCAACTCGAGAGCCTTGCTCCCTGCGGTGAGACGATCCGCTGCACCCGGGACCTGAGAGAGACCATCGGGTATGAACCGGGTGTTGAAGGCTCCACCAGTTTCGCCCACGGCGGCGATCCACGCCGGACTGGTCTGGTCCCACCAGATCCGTACGCCGGACTCGAAATTCTCGGTGAAGACGTCGAACACCTCGGGCTCGGTCAGCACCTTGAACAAACCGCCTGCGTATGCCGGCGAGCTCTGATCGAGAAGCAGCACCTCGATATGCGGAGCCAGGGTGTACGCGTCTTCGTCGTGGCCCTGGAGCACACCGGCGGCGAACGCCGAGCGGCACCACACTTCCGAATACAACTCGTCTAACCCGCCTGCCTCGGCGAGATCAGCCGAACTGATAGGACCGGTTTCTCCGATGAGCTCGAATAGCCCACGGTCGAGACCGATTCGAATGGTTCTCGTCGCTATGTACCCGGCTGCGTTGGCCAGCAACACACCGGCTTGCTCTTGCGGCTCCATTTCTTTCCCTCCAAGGATAAGTGGACGCGGGCGACCCTAACCGGATCCGAATTGAACCATTGCGCGATCTGGGGCTATTCCGACGGGCTCTGAACCTCATCGTCTGCGAAGGCGGGGCATATCTCCTGGAATGAGCACCAGTCACAGAGTCTTCCGATGCGGGTGGGGAATCGATCGGTGGCGAGTGCTCTGTCGATGGCCTTCCACAGAGCCCGGAGTTGGACATCCATGGCGTCGAGGTGGCGATCGTCGACGGGGAGTTGATAGAGCGTGGGTCCGTTGAGATAGAGGAGGCGAAGCTCCTTGGGTGTCTCGCCGGTACGTTTTCGGATGAGCAGGGCGTAGATCTTGAGGGCAAAGAACGCCGACAGGGCATATCGTTCGGGGGGCGCTTTGCCGGTCTTGTAGTCGGTGATGACGAGTTGGCCGTCAGAATCGCGGTCGATTCGATCGAGAATCCCCCGAATGACGATCCCGTCGAGGTCCTCGAGCATGTCCAACTCCCGGTCTTCGGGGTCAAACGATTTCGGGTCTTCGATGGCGAAATAGTTGCCAAGCAACTCGAGTGACTCGATTCCCCACTTCCGCTCCTCGTCCTCGTCAGCGAACAGCCCTTCGAACTCCTCATCACCCCTGACCTCGGTCCATGCCTCGCGGAAGAGGTTGAATAGTCGGTTGGGTGTCCGCTGATCGAGAGGATCATCGAACAGGCGTTGCAAGGCGAGATGGGCGGTGGTGCCCCGAGCCTGGTAGATCGAGGTCGGCTCGGGCAGCCGATCTATGGCGCGGAACTTGAATAGCCGAGGGCACGTCTTGAAGTCACCCGCCCGGCTTGGTGAGAGGGTTTCGAGACGGGGATTTTCCAGCTGGACAGTCATATTGCGATCATAGGAACGGCGGGTGACAGATTCGCGGTGATCTCAGTGTCCCACTGAACGAGGCTCATCTGCCGGATCGGGAAGACCGGTCGGGGGCACTTCGATCCTTCGGGTTCTGTCCAGCTGCGCAGCCCTCGGCCAGAAAAGTGATGCCACGACTGCCACCAGTACTCCGGCGCCGATCAGCGTTGGCTGCACGCCAAAGATGCCGGCAAGCCAGGGTGCGATCGCCAGCGGAATCAGGTGACCGACCTCCGAGTGGATGTGGGTGACACCCATGATCCGGCCGACCATCTCGTCGGGTGAGTTCAACTGGATCATCGTGCGGAGAAGCGGCGCCATCACACCAATGATCATCCCCCAAAACGCCCCGGCCGGTACCACCACCTGAAGCCTGTCGGTGCCCACGTAGGCGAGAACGCCTACTGCATTGAGGGCGACGAAAAAGGTAAGCCATCGGGCAGTGCGGAATCGTGCCGACAATCGCCCGGAGATCAAGGTTCCGGCGATGAGCCCAAGTCCGAAAATCGAGTTCACCCAGCCGAGAGTCTCCAGACTGGTCCCGAGGACGTCGCGATAGAACAGAGGCTCGAGCGAGCCGAAGGTCCCGAAGAGCAGCCAGACAGACGCTCCGAGCCAGATGTAGAACCGGAGCCGGCGATTGCGGTATGCGTAGGCAAAGCCCTCCTTCATCTCGGTGAGGCCCTGTTTCTCCCCTTCCCTTGCCGAGAGGCGTCTCACTCCGACGGGGAGAATCAGGAGGGCGGCGATGGCGGAAGTGACAGCGTCGAGGACGAAAATGGCGTCGACGCTCATGGTAACCACGAGAAGAGCACCGAACGCGGGGCCGATGACGAAGGCCATCCACGACGCACCTTCGATCCAACCGTTGATCTTGGCGAGTCTGTCCTCATCGTCCGTCAGGAAAGGCGCAAACGACGAAATGGCCGTGAAGACCGGCGTGCCCACCAGCCCCAATACAAAGGTGGCGATGACCAGCGAAGGCAATGTGTCGGCAAAGACCAGTCCGATAGCGGACGGGATGAAGAGGATCTCCCCGTAGAGCACAACCCGGCGTGGATCAAAGCGGTCGATGAGGACCCCGGCGATCGAGGCGCCGATCAGCGACGCGACACCGAGAGCGGCCATGACCAATGCGAGTTCGCCGGCAGTTGCTTGGAGTTGGAAGGCCGCTTTGCCCCAAATGCCGACAAAGAATGCCGCTTCGCCACCGATCCTGGAGACGAGTCGCGCAAGTACAACACGTCGCACACTCCGGTCTGACCACATCCGAACGACGCTAACTGGGGAGTACTCGACAACCGTCCGAATGTGATTGGGAATGATTCGCGAAACGTTCTTCCAAGACGCGAAAACATTGAGCAGATGCTCCTTGACGCTCATGCCGGTGTTACGTATGTTCGGCTCTGTCGCCCAGTCGGGGGCCCGCTTTCCCGGCGAAGTGGCAGTGAGAGCCCCGAGAGGGTTGAGGCTTCGGCCGGGACTTCCTCGGGGTTTCTCGCATTCTCATTGGCGAAACGGCCGGATCGCGAAAAGAGAACCCAGTTCGCGAAAAA
>JAZFTN010000023.1:0-7066 GCA_036446715.1 Acidimicrobiia bacterium
GTCCCGCGCCGAGGGAACCCAGTTCGACTCGATCTTGTACCAACCGTCGTCACACGCAAGGAACGCCGCACTGTCTCCGGAGACCGAGGGTCTGTACCGCTGCTTGTTGGAGCCAACAGTGCCAGTGTCATCAGACTCGTAGATCCAGATCTCCCTCACTGATTTGCCACCGATGGAGGAGAGAGCACCGGCTCCAGCTTCCAGGATTGCTCAGTCAGACAGCGAATGGTCGCGTAGAGCGGCGCCGACGCGAGCTCCCTCTCGCACGGACTGGGCGACGGCCAGCCGGTCTCGAAATCCCATTCCCCACTCGAACGATCCGATGGCGAGCATCATCATCAGCATGAAGACGAAGGAAAACTCAACCAGGGTGGTTCCGCGCTCACTTCTCATGGCACCAACCTCCGAGCGCTGGGTACGTGAGGTGCTCAGGTACAGCCAACCGAGGTCAACGGCGAAACCGGCAGTGCCAAGCAGCAGGACCAGCTTTGTCGCCAGCCACACCATGGCCACGCCGCTTTCAGCTTGGCGGAACCTGTGGACCAGGTGTCTCATTCGAATGCCTCCGGCTCCAAACGGGTGATCGTTTGCTCATCGACGGTGAACGAACCCGAGAAGGGGGGAAACCCGGTCATCCAGTTGTGGGTGTACTCGACGCGTACCCCGATTATGTCCAGTTCGGTGGAAGGGCTGAACAACACGTTGCGACTCGTGGAAGGCCAGTTCTCGTCAATCGTCCAGTCGTTGGCGCAGTCGTAGGGATCGTTGCCGACGAACGTCCATGTGTTGGTCTAGAAGTCGACGTCGAGATCGCCGACCGCTGCTCCCCACTGTTGGATGACGTTCTGGTGCATCATCAGTTTGGCAAGATTCCCCGAGACCTTGAGCTTGCCGGTCATGAAGGCCGTCTGAGTGTTGAGCTCGCCCTTGAAAATGGCTACAGCGGTGTCATAGGACTGTTTGACGTTGACGTCAGCGCTGTCGAGGTCTCCGAGAGCCATGAGAGCGTTGCCACCACTCGCCGATAGGTAGTAGTTGACCCCTCCATCGGGTCCATCTTCAACCTCGAACTGGATTCCCAGATCGGCAGCGCCGAGGGCGTTCTTGAAACCGTCATGGTTGCTGAGGGCCGTTGTGACATCCTGGGCCCAGTCTTCGCTGAGAAACTTAGACACGCCTGATTCTCCTTGGTTTGTCAGTCGGTTCCGGGAATCGTAGCCATCGCTGTGAACTTTGAGGCAATGCCTCAGCTGATCAGCTTGGCGATCGAGGTCTCCGCTCCTCGAGACAATCTCGTGAGAGGTTCTCGCGGGTAGCCGGGTTCCAACCCGGCTGCCTTCGCCGCCGCCTTCACGCCCGGCACGCCATGGGCTTCGACGTTGTCGCTGAGTGAACTCAGCCGTTTTTGGGATCGTCGTGCATTGGCCGGACTGTCCTTGGCTGTGGTCAGGGTCTCCAGGACAGACTCAGGCGCGTAGTTGCCGCTGGCGGTGATGGCTCCGTAACAGCCGATTGCCATAGCGGCGGTCAGTGCCCTGGTGGCTCCCGAGTAGAGAAGAAACTCCGTAGGAGTGGCTCCGACGATCGACTGGAGTCGCACCACGTCTCCGCTGGAGTCCTTCATCCCGATGATGTTCTCGTGACGTGAGAGACGCCAGATCAGCTCGACGGGAAGGTTGTAGCTGGTGACTGGCGGAACCGAATAGAGGAGGATGGGAAGCTTGGACCGATCGGCGATCGTTTGGTAGAACCTCTGAACGGCCTCATCCCTCCCACGGGTAAGTGTTGTCGGAGTCATCACCAGGAGAGTGTCCGCGCCCGCCTCGGTCGTTTCGGCCACGAGGTTGAGCGCGACGCGGGTGGACTCGGCGGCGATCCCAACCATCAAATGCGTCCTGCGTCGGCGTACCGCTTTGACCAATCGGCTTCTCTCGCCGGGTTCCAGGTAGGGCCCCTCGCCGGTCGATCCGCCTATCAGAAAGCCATTGATGCCTTTGCCCGCCAGTAGCCGCACGTTGTGGGTATGTGCCCTGGTGTCGATTTCGCCGCGTTGGGTGAATGGCGTTATCAGAGCAGGCAGATAGTCGGGCAGGTCAACCATGAGACCACGTTAGAGCGGGACCGACGCCGTGGCGTCAGGGAACCAGGTGGATGGGGTTGCCGATCATGTAGGCGCGCCAGGTGGTGGTGTCGTTGACACCCGAGGTGTAGGCGTAGTTCATCTTCCACCAGCAATTGGTGCATGAGTAGGACACAGGAATATCCATCTCGAACTTGAGCCAGCGTCCGTTGTACTCGCCAGGCGTGACGACCTCCTGGCACGTATTACCGGCAGCAATGGTGTTCTGGAGTGTCCAATTGGTGTCTGTGATGTCTCGTGAGTAGATCCGGCATTCGCCTTGGTCGAACACCGTCCCAGAGGGGTCGATGGGTTGCAACGTCCCATTCGCGGCTGACTCGCCGGTGTCATACATCTCGACTACGAACGTCTTGCCGTTGTAGTAGTCGGGCACCTCGGCGAGGTGGAACGCGGTTGTCGATCCGGTGGCGTTGTTGAAGATCGAGAAGTCACCGAGGGCGAAGATGTTCCCGGTGTTGGTTCGTATCGAGTAGCGGTTCAACCCGCTGTTGTTCGCGTTGCCGCTTCCCAGCACGGTGAACCGGCCACCATTGGAGTTGGCAACGATCTGGACGACCCAGATCCCATCTGGCGACGAGCTGGTATTGATCGAGCCTCCACAGACATCGTCCCAAGTCCAGTTCCCCCCGGGCGTGAACGGCGGGTCATCGTCCGGGTTGACCTGGGGTTGAGGAGCATAAGTCTCCGAGCAGGCCAGGGTGTTGTCTGAGATGTCGAGGGGCGTCGGGTCGGGTTGGTAAACGTTCACCGTGACCGTTTGGCCAACGCATCCGCCACCACCACAGAAGTTGTTGTGGTCACCGGTTCGATGCTGGTCGCCGTTGCTCACTCCGCCGCTCTCGTTGTGGAACGCCATATCCAGTGTCTGAAGCGTGACGCTGCTGCCACCCGGCATGAGACCGTAGAGATATCCGGTGTTGCGATACATCGGGTTCTGGTCACAGCTGTTGTTGCTCCCGTCTCCGTTCTCGCAGTATGAGGAGTAGGCGTCGCCCATGCGGGTGTCGGTCCGGGTGCCGTGGATGTTGGCCCAGAAGTTCCCGGCACAGTTCGGGTTGGAGCCATAACAAGTGGGGTCGTTGCCGAACTTGTTTGCCGGGCTTCCCAGCTTCAGCGGGGGTATGTATTCGGCCGTCCCCACCTCGGTGATCGTCTGGTCGGCGAACCCGAACACCTTGAGAAAGAAGGTGGGGACGGTGTCACTGATGGTCACCCGAAGTTGGTTGATCTCACCGGAAACACGTTCTGGATTGACAACGGTCTCTGCGGAAGCATCGTTGAAGCCGTTCTGGATGGCGATGCTGTGTGCGGTGCCGAAGGATGTCGCCTCATCCCCCGGGAGCCAGACGACTCCGCCGAGGGCAGCAGCGTCGGCTGCGCGCTGAATGCGGCTCGAGTTGAGGTAGAACCAAGCGAGGTCGGTTCCAAAAGCGGCCATCCCCATCAGAAGCAGCATCGTGGAACCAACGAGGACCAGGGCCGCTCCCCGGTCACCACCTTCCTTGAACCTCCTGAAGAGCTTCTTCATTGCGAGCCCGTGGTGTCAGGTTCGATCTGCATTATCGCGATCTCCGTCCAGTCGACTGTTGGGAATGGAAAGATCCCGGTGACACTGCTGTGGCTGAACACGATCTCGATTCCGACGGTGTCGAAGTTGGGCGGGATGCGGTTGCGGCTGGTTGACGGCCAGTTACAGCAGTTGGTCCCCATGGAGAATCCGTGGCTTCCGGCCACATCGCAAGCGAGACTGCTCAACGGTCCGTTGTTGACCCAGACGTTGGCGTCATTCGATGGGAGTGTCGGAACCGTGCCATCGGCCGGGGCCTTGAAAATGGTCACCGACTCGACGTTGCTGAAACGGAGATTGCAGACGGCTTCCTCCACCACATCGAGAATCACACTGTCGGCAGTTGGACTGTCGGCTGCCGCTGCTCCGGTTCGTGCTCCTGCCCGCGCAGCGTTGGTGACTGTTATGTAATCGATCACGAGGAAACCGATCTCGGATAGCCCGATGGCCAGGATTATCAGCAACGGCAGAACCAACCCCACTTCGACCAGGGAGGCGCCGCGCTCATCTGATTGCCGTTTTTTCATGACTCGAAGAGTTGGGGCTCAATCTGGAAGTAGGTCGCCGTGGTGAAGTCGGTGGTGGCGCCAAAGAACCCGGTTGCCCAGTTGTGCGTGAATTCGATCTCAACCCCGACTCGGTCTGTTACGGGCGCCGTGATATCGCGATCGGCCGGATCCCAGACCGGTGTCACATAGGTTGTTCGACCAGGCTCGGGACATGGCGACCAGTCACAACAGCCGGAGAGTGCCGGAGACACTGTTGAAGAGCAGCCCGTTCCTGGTGCATACGAGTAAGTGGTGCTCTCCCCACCCGCGGCCGCGTCGAAGATTCGCACGTTGTCTCCGATGTCGAGCCCTATCGGCGCAAGAGTTCCTTTCACATCCCGGAGGACGAGGATGTCGGCGTTGGGATCATTGCCAAACGTGGCAGCGGCACGGGCGCCCCCTCGAGAGGCATGGCTGACCGACAGCCAATCCTTGAAAGCGAGCCCAAATTCGATGACGGCAAAGAGGGCGAGAAAGAGAAGGCTGTAGGCGATGGCAGCCTCAACCAGGGTCGCCCCTCTCTCGGTGTTTTGGTGTTGTCTCATAGGGTTCCCTGAACGGTGATGCATGCCGGATATCGACACATATGGCCGTCCGATACAGGGTCGGAAGGCTCATTCCCCAAAGTGCTCGACATCGGTGGAGTCCTCCCTTCCTATTCGGTGATCGTCGGCAGAAGCCCTGATTGGTCTGCGCCTGGGTAGATGGCAGCGACCGCGGTGGACACCATCGCGGAATCGAGGAGAAAGGCAGTCAGTTGCTCGATCTCGACGATCTCGGCGCACTTGCTGCCCTCCATGACCGGGCACCATTCGTCTCCTGGATAACCCGGATAGAACACTTCGTTGGGCCCGACAGACTTGAGATCGAACCAGACCCCGGCCAGATAGACCTGGCGGAAACGCTCCACCGGTCGATAGTTGACACCGCTGCCCAGATTGTAGTGCCAGAGTTGGGGCGCCACTCCGAAACGGGGTGAGTAACGAATCGAATCGGCAAAGATCTGTCCGCTGTAGGCCGCCCCGGCATAGTCCTCCAGACATTCCTGCATTTGGGCGTTGTTGGCGTCGAGTGTCAACAAGTTGGTAGTCGGCACCGTGAAGTTGATGGGGTCACAGGAAGCGGGTGCGTAACCCATCAGATCGAGGTATGAAACCGAACCACCGTTGCTCAGGAGATGAGCCCACAGTGGCTGGTTATCGAGTTCGAAGGGTGGGTCGTTGCCACTCTTGACGTCGATGGGGTTGGTGGTTCGCCAGAGCCGGCCCGGTTTGTCATCGGAGAAATTGGTGGCGCTGATCAGACCCTCGGTGACGTCGGCTTTGACGCTGTTACCGGTGTCGATGACCACACCGTCGATGAGCACACCGTCGGCCGGCGCGGCGACCGTTACGCCATCGGAAGTCACCTCGTTGCACAGATCCATGTGCACCGTGGAGTTGAACACAGTGTTCTTTGCTGTGTTGTCCGCTCTGCTCCAGAGGGTGTCGTCCCAAGATGTTGATGGGTAGGTCCAGATGATGTGGTCGACGCCCATCGCGATCGACTCCGGGACGTGGTTGTTGGCGCTGGTCTGCTGATCGCATTCAGGTTGTGTTGGGATGCCATCGTTACCGAACAGGGGTGGTGCGATGTTGCCGAACGAACCCTCCGCAGGCCCGTTACAGGGTGGGTCCGATCCGGGGGTACCGGTGTCTAGACAGATCTCACCCGGTCCCGCTCCGGCAACAAGTGCGAACGGCAGGGCGCCCTCTCCTTCGGGCGGGAACACTGTCACCACCGCGTAGGCATCGGTACTCAGGGCGTCCACCCCGATCAGTTGACCGAATGTGGTGTCGGTCTCCTGTTCCGGAACCCGCACCCTCAACGAGCTGGGGCTGAGTGAGATGCAGTCGAGGGTTCCTGAGCCCCAACCGGACGGCTCGGGCATCGGCAGAAATGCTGCAGTTCGGCCGGGGTCTGTGCACGACTGCCATGCTGCTTGCCATTCGGCGTCGGTGTAGGAGGTGTCGAGGTTGGCTCTGGCCACGGTGAGCACCTGGCTCACCATCGCCGATTTGCTTCCGAATGAGAGAGCTCCCGCCACCGCTGCAAGGTCAGCCGACGTCTGATCCTGGCGTCTCTCGTTGAATCCAGCGCCGAGATCGATGGCTATGGCCGCGATCCCGAGGAGAACCACCATCGAGATGGCAACCAGAATTGCAACCGCTCCGCTTTCGTTTCTGGAATTGGCTCGTGCGTCTAGCACGACCCGCTGGCTCCATTGGTCCATAGTGCGTCTTGCTCGAGACGAAAGACGGCGCTGTTACTCAGTTGGCTGGGAAGGAAAGAGGTGATGAGCGGTGCGCCGCTGAGGGAGCTCACGGTGGCTGTGACGGCGATCTGTCCGTAGTCGCCACGGTCGGCGCTGCCACCGGCGTTGATGACTGCACCCGATGAGTCGACCTCATCCATCTGGACCGTCACCGTCGACCCGGGCAGGTTGATGGTGGCGCACACGGCGTCCACGACATCGGAGCTGGTGACAACCCCGCCATCGCGGTCGGGGTAGCTCACCGCGGCATATCGGGCGCCCTCCCGGACGGCGTGACGTACCTCGTTGTTCTGGCCGAACAGGTAGCCAAACTCGATGATCCCCAGGAGGAGGAGGAGCAAGAATGGCGCGATAAAGGCGAACTCGACAAGTGAGGCGCCAGACTCCGAGCGCCTCCAGCTCTTCTTGTAGATCGTCATTGGGAAATCCCAAGCAGGTCGAAACACGTAGCTACCTACGGCTTATCGGTCGCCGGGACCAAGATCTACAGGCTAAAT
>JAZFTN010000024.1:0-13403 GCA_036446715.1 Acidimicrobiia bacterium
TATGTCGAATCTGAAGAAGTTGCGCTCACTTCCAACCCCCAGATCAATGCCGCTTTTGTCGATCAGATGCAGACGCTCATGGCGTCGGAGGAGACCAAACCGGCGATCGCAACCCACGACCTGTCGTTGCTCGACCTCGCCCGCGAGCTGGCAGCCGAGCGGAACCGCCCGTTCGAGTTTCAGATGCTCTACGGAGTGAGAAAAGAGTTGCAGAAGCAGTTGGTCACCGAGGGCTACCCGGTCCGGATCTACCTTCCGTTTGGATCACAGTGGTACCCGTACCTCACCCGCCGTCTGGCCGAGCGTCCATCGAATGCCTGGTTCTTCGTGAGGGCTGCTTTCGGAAGTTGAAGATGCAGATGACGGCCAGACTCATGCGGCTTTGGCGAGAGATGGTTTCGGAGAAGGGCGGTCAACCAGTCGCTCTCCGATGGCGATCAGGCCGTGACCCAATGCTCTCCGGATGCTTCCGGCAGCACGGGCCTCACGACGATCGGCGTCCCGTTGGGCTCGGTTCTCCATCTCGTGGAGACGATGGGCGTGGATGTGCCGGGTCGTGTGGACGAAATCTCTATACATGGTCTACTCCTCGGATGGTCGAGTTGAGATACGAGTCGAGAAAACCCGAAGCGTCCTCGAGCGCCTGATCCCGCAGGCTGTATATGCGTTTCTTGCTGCTCTTGTCGGTTGACACATGGATTCGGATCAGACCGGCGGCCCGGAGAATGCTCATATGGTGGTGGACCGTTGACTTCGACAAGCCCAGCATCTCGGTGAGTTCGTCGAGGGAAGTGTCCCCTTCGCGCAATCTCCGGAGGATGCGGAGTCTTCGCTCGTCGCTGAGTGCCTTGTAGGTCCTCACCATCCAGGCCGGCGGCGCCTCCGGGTCGGCGTCGACGAACTCATCTGCCACCCCGTAATAGACGAGCAACGAATCGCGATGCTGGTCGATTACCGACAATGGACGGGTGACGACCGAAGGAATGAGGACCACCCTGGTGACGCCTAGCGGGATGTCCAGGTCGAGTCCGTTGGTGACCTCCTCGATCACACTCTTGACATCGTCCCCGTTTGCCATTGCCCGCCGGGCTGCAGCGGCACGTTCGATAGCGCCACCAAAATCTTCCTCATACTCGGCGAATACCTCGTCGCGAAAGCGCTGCAATGTTCTGGCGATGCGACCGGGGAGTTCCTTGTCGGGCATTTCAAAGAGGCCGATGACCTGTTCCATCATGTCCTCGTGACCGTCATCGGCAAAGGCCTCTTCAAGGGCCTCCGGATCACCGTTGGCTGCCTGCTCGATGAGGGAGGCGTCGCTACAGCCGCTGGCGCAGCTGATCAGCCAGCGCCGTAGTCGCTTGGGGTCGATGTCGGCCAGCCAATCGAACATGAGGCTCGGGTCATGAGGATGGGGCGCGGTGTGGAGTAGGCCGGCGACGCCAAACCAGACGGCTAGATGGGGGCCGCCGAGTATCACGATCTCCTCCGCGAGATCGGTTGGTGTCAGTTCCTTGATTCTGTCATGCCATTCCGTGCCGAGTTCGAACGAGGTGTTCGTTTCGTTCGGGTTGAAGGTGGTCCACATGGCGAGAATCATTTCGAACGCCACACTGTCCTCTATTTCGATGGGGATAGGGCGGGTCGCCGATCTGGGGTCGCGGACCGTTTCACCGGGTGTGATGAGTTCGACCATTGTGTTCTCTGTCCTCTTAATTCGATTGCTGTCGAATATACTATGCGTCCAAGAACACCGATTGTCAAGCTACTATTCTATATCCATCGAATCGACATTCACCGTTCGATAAGAATGCCTCCATTGCTGTGAACCTGAGCCTGAGGTTGGTGATTGACGGTCGGCCCCTACACTTGGCACACATGGCGCTGACCACGGAGCGACAGGAGGACGAGGTGGGGGTCCGGCGGATCACAGCGTCCTCCGTTTTGGAGACCCTCGGAGTGCTTTCCGCCGTGGCGACCTTGGCGCTGGGCGTACTCGGGACTCTTCCCGAGCACCCGGAGTTCGAGGTCGGGCGTGAGGTCTTCGGGAACATCCCCGCCCCGGTGGTGGTGCTGTTCTACTTTGGGCTCGCGGTTTTCACCTGGCTGATGTTCCACCTCTTTGCCCGGAGAGCGGCCAGTTGGGGCCAGGGGCAGGCCGACCAGCGCACCGGCCGGTGGGGAGAGCGTCTTCTCCATCTCCGAGCAGGGTTGACCATGAAGACCCTCATGCGGGATCCTCGCGCTGGGGTGATGCACTCGTTGATCTACTACGGATTCCTCGTCCTCTTTCTCGGAACCGTCATCCTGGAGATCGATCATCTTCTTCCCGCCGGCTTCAAGTTTCTCCACGGCCCGGTCTACATGGGCTACTCGGCGATCCTCGATCTGGCAGCGATCGTGTACCTGGCCGGTCTCGCCCTCGCCATCGCCGGCCGATACCTGATTCCGACGTGGCGCCTCCGTTCCAAGACCAGGCCAGAGGACTGGGTGATTCTCGGTATTCTGGTCATCATTGGACTCACCGGTCTGGCAACCGAAGCGGCACGGATTTCGATGGCCGAGCGGCCGGCTCACGAGATGTGGTCCTTTGTCGGTTATCCAATCTCATTCCTCTTCGGTCAGGCCGGGGCGGCGGGATGGCACCAGGTCCTCTGGGTCACCCACGCCGCGGCTTTCGTTCTCTTCTTGATGATCCTCCCGCTCACGAAGCTTCGACACATGGTCACGTCTCCCGTAGACATGTTTCTCTCACCCAGCGATCGCCCCAAGGGTGCGATGCGGGAGATGCCCAACCTCTTGGAGGCCGAGGACATAGAGACAGTTGGCGTCAGCGTGGTATCTGACCTCACCTGGAAGCAGATATTCGACACTGATGCATGCACGGTATGCGGACGCTGCACCGCCGTTTGCCCCGCCAACATCACCGGCAAACCCCTCGACCCGAGGGAGATGGTGCTCAAGTCGGGTGAGGTGGCGGCGGCTGCCGCTGGTGTCTCCGGGCCCGTGTCATCGACCGCTCTCCTGGAGGGTGCCGGAACGCTGTTCGACCGCATTCATCCAGACGAGGTCTTTGCTTGCACCACTTGTCGAGCGTGCGACGAGATCTGTCCCGTGGACATCGAGATCGTCGATCGAATCCTCGATATGCGGCGGTACCTGACGATGATGGAGTCGGAATTCCCGACCGAGTTGGGTAAGGCGTTTGTCGCCATGGAGAACCAGTCGAACCCGTGGGGGATGAGCCAGCAGGCAAGGGCCGATTGGACCTCAGAGCTGGATTTCGAGATCCCGGTGTTCGGGGAGAATGGGAAGACCTCGGCGGAGTATCTCTGGTTCGTTGGGTGTGCGGGATCGTTTGACGACCGCAACACCGCAGTCTCCGTTGCTTTGGCCCGGCTGCTTCACGCCGCCGAGATCGACTTTGCCATCCTGGGCGCGAGGGAGTTGTGCAATGGAGATCCGGCCCGTCGCTCCGGTAACGAGTTCGTCTTCCAACAGCTTGCACTCCAGAACATCGAAATCTTCACCGAGATCGGTGTGGAGAAGGTCATCACACAATGTGCCCACTGTTTCAATACGATCGGCAACGAGTACCCACAATTCGGCGGGGAGTACGAGGTTGTCCATCACAGCCAACTGTTGGCGGAGTTGCTCAACCAGAATCGGATCAGCGAGCCGACCAAGCAGAATGGTGAGCCCAAGAAGATCGCCTATCACGATCCCTGTTATCTAGGCCGGTACAACGACGTGTACCTCGCTCCACGCGAGGTATTGGGTGGCTCTGGCAATCAGGTCGTGGAAATGGAGCGCCACGGTACGCGCTCGTTCTGCTGCGGCGCCGGCGGGGGGCGATTCTGGATGGAGGAGCGAGTCGGGAAGAAGGTGAACATCGAGAGGGCCGAGGAGGCGCTGGCAACCGAGGCCGACGAGATAGCGGTGGCCTGCCCGTTCTGTCTCGTCATGCTCGACGACGGTGTCAAGGAACTCGGTCGTGATGACGTCCCGGTGAGGGACATCGCCATGATTCTCGCCGACGGCCTCGAGACCGCCACAGATTCGGCTTGAAACCTCAACTTGTCAGCGCTCTCACGATCCTTGCGTTGACGTTTGCTGCGTGCACGACCACGTCCGAGGGGTCATCCCCCACTATCACGATGGTCACGCCCACCACCATTCCGACCACGACGACGAGCACTATTGCCACGTCTGAGGCCACCGAGATGTTTCGCAATTGTCTGGTTGCGAGCGGGATCGATATCGAGCCGATTCCGCTGGACGCCCAGGGTCGTCCGCGACTCGAGTTGGTCATGAGAGACATCGACTTCTCAGACCCCGTCTCGGTCAGCGCTCTCGCTGCTTGCTCGGAGCATCTGGAGCGAGGTGCGCTGGAATTGACCGACACGCCGATCCTGGCTGAGGCCGTGGTCGATTCTCTGGAAAGGTTCAGCGACTGTGTCAGATCACGGGGTGTGCCGGAATTCCCCGACCCGATACCGGACTTCAACGGGATCGGTGGTCCCTATCCGGTCGCCGAGATCCCTTACGCCGACCCCGACCTCGCCGACGCCGTGGTTGTCTGCAATGCACGACTTGTTTCGGGATAGCTCACTTATCTGACCGCTCCAATGATGCGTACGATGTTGAACCAGATGGCAATGCCGACACCGGTGATCGTGCCGGACACAGACAAAGAAATCGATATCGATCGCCCGTGGCAAGTGGTGGTCTGGAACGACCCGGTGAACACAATGGGCTATGTGGTTTATGTGCTCCGCAAGCTCTTCGGCCACGACGAGGCCAAGGCGACGAAGCTGATGTTGCAGGTGCATCACGAAGGGAGGGCGATCGTCTCGGATGGCCCCCGCGAGAAGGCTGAGATCGATTGCTTCCGACTCCACAACCACGGTCTATGGGCGACCATCGAGAAGTGAGTCACTTCAGGACAACGCGCAAGGGGATAGTGGTCTCGTTCGGTCCTGAGGAGAAGGTGTTTCTTGCCGACGTTCTGCCTTTGCTTGCCGGGATCGGAGAGGTGGGTGTCGATCCGGCTGCCACCAGACTCACTGTGCCCGTCTATCTCGACGATCCCGAGTCCAACGAGGAGTGGTGGCGTCTCATGGGTCTGGAGCTCGCCGAGGCTCGCCAGTCCGATCGTGACGTCTTTCGGAAGGTCGTCCAAGGCGACGACTCAACCGTACTCAGTGACGAAGAGGCCAATTCTTTCCTTCGAGTCATCAACGAAGCGCGTCTCACACTCGGAGCTCGCCTGGGCCTGGAAGTCGAGGAAGATCACGACCAACTCGAGGAGGATGGTCGACAGGTCCTCGACTACCTCGGCTGGATTCTCGAGGAGTTGACCACGGAGCTCAGCCGCTCTCTCTGACACCTGCGCGGACGCTCGTTCAATGTGTAGGTTCCGTCTCGAGGTTGGAGGTCAACGTGATAGGCGACCCAATCGCCAACTTGAGGAGCCCGAACGGCTCGCTGATCTCAGTGTATGTAGATCGGCCGAGTCCGGGTGGATTCGGCGCACTTCTCTCTGATCTGGTCAGACCGGTCCGTGAGAAGTCGCGATGGATGGGTCGGCAGGTTCAGAAGAGTGTCCGAGCCGACGTTGACCGTATCCATGACCTGGCAGAGAGCCTCGAAGTCGACTCCGCTCCGGCATATGCGATCTTCGCTTCGAGCCTGGACGATCTGTTTCTCCTCGAACCACTGGCCCATTCGACACCAAACGTGTCCACCATTGGCCCACGTCCTTATCTGAGACCGCTCCGGACCGCCCCCCGTGCACTTCGTTCCGGGATCGTCGTCGCCGACCGCGCACTGGCCCGGACCTTTATCGGGTTTGAGGGTGTCATCGAGGAACTGGGAGACCCTGCCGACGCCGATATAGGCAAGAGCAACTTCGGGGGATTCTCCGGCTACGAGGAGAAGGGTGTGCGTGCCCATGCAACCGAGGCTTCCGCCCGACTTTGGAAGAAGGCCGGAGCTCGTCTTCTCGAGCAGCACATGAGTCGGCCCTTCGACTACGTCGCGATTGGAGGACATGAGGAGACCGTCGAGGAGATCGCCCGCTCTCTTCACCCCTACCTTGCGCGACTACCGAGGGCGATGTTCGTGGCCAATCCGAACCGGATGAGTCCGACAGCGTTACGCGCCGAGATGCTCAGCCACGACATCGAGATTCGTCGTCATCGCCAAGAAGCGCTGGCCGGGCGTGTGTGCGATACGGCCTGGGGTGGAGGCAATGCGGTGCTGGGTTTGAGCTCCACGCTCCAGGCCGCCAACGCCCAGGCGATTGACACGCTTGTCGTGGCCGGGGCATTCACCAGAAACGGAGCCATATGCAGCCAGTGTGCCCACCTCAGCAGAAACGGAGACTCCTGCCCGGTATGTGGCTCAGCGATGTTCGGCGTCGATGACGTGGTCGCCGCCGTGATGGACGCCACTGTTGTGGCCGGGGGGAGGGCGTACCAGATCGACGTGGCCTCTCCCCTCGATGTCGAGGGGATCGGCGCCCTCACTCGCTTCTCGCTCCCGTCCTAATTGAGCGACAGACCACTAGATTCGCCCCCAATGTCAACCGCAGCCATCGTGCTCGCCGCCGGCGCATCCAGAAGACTCGGTCGGCCGAAACAGCTGGAGCCTTGGGGTGACACCAACCTGCTTGGCCACGTCGTCCGCCGGACTCAAGCCTTCCCGGTCGAAGAGGTATGGGTGGTTCTGGGATACGACTCCGAGCGGATCCTTGCCGAGACTGATCTCGGAGATGCTGGAATTGTGGAGAATCCGGAATGGGAGGAAGGGATTGCTTCGTCCCTTCGCGTGGGACTCGACGCGCTGACCCGGCTGTCACGTTGTGATACGGCTCTGATCGTGATCGCAGATCAGCCCGAGATCTCGGGTGAGGTTGTGGACCTCTTGTTCGAGTCCCATGCCAAAGCCGACAGGCCGGTGACAGTTCCAAAGTACCGATACAGCTCAGGCAACCCGGTCTTGATCAATAGATCTCTCTGGCCGCGGGTCATGTCGCTGGAAGGTGACGATGGAGCGAAACGGCTTTGGCTGTCACATCCGGACTGGGTCAACGAAGTGTGGATCGCAGATCCTCACCCCCGGGATGTCGACACCGAGATAGACGTCTCAGATTTGAGGCCCCGGCATCCGGCGTGACCTTTGGTTGTGGTGACCGTCTAGAGTCGCCACCTCGGTCGTTGTCGCGTAGCGGAGAAAGGGCAAATGGCTCGTATCGATCAAGTCGCAGGAGTTGATCAAAGACAGGCGACAAAACTGCGCAAGGCTGGCGTTCGCACAGGCCGGGGTCTGGCGGAGCAGGCTTCGACGCGGCGGGGTAGGACTGAAGTTGCCAAAGCAACCGGGATCAGCTCAAAGGACCTTCAACTTTGGGTTCATCACGCAGACCTGCTCCGGGTCCGCGGTGTGGGCGCCGAGTATGCAGAACTCCTGGTCGCCTCGGGGGTCGACACACTGCGGGACCTGCGACGACGAAACCCCACCGCGCTTCTCGCCAAGATCATTGGTCTCAACGGGTCTATGCGGGTGGTCGATCGTCTTCCTACCGAGTCGATGGTCGAAGGCTGGATAGAGGTGGCCGGCGACCTGGAACCCTCGATCTCGACCTGACCTCCCCTACGCATGGTTGAGGAGAAGGGGCCCCGCAGGGCCCCTTCTCAGTGTGAGGAGGTGAGCTCAGGAAGCCTTTTCGGTCTCCGTTGAACTCGTCTTCGCCGCTGTGGACGATTTGGTCGTCTTGGCAGCCGAAGTCTTGGCGGCAGGCTTGCCGGCCGTCTTGGCCGTCGCCGACTTCTTGGTGGACGGGGTCTTCTCGTCCTCCTTCTCGCCCTCCTTCTCGCCCTCTTTCACGTCGGTCTTCCCGTTTCCCTTCTCGGGCCGAAATGAGGTGCGCCACGTGGCAAGCATGTCCTCGAGTTGATCACGAAGCTTGCTGACCTGCTCCTTGGCCTGGTCGAGGTCGACCTTGGAGGAAATCTCCTCAACGACCTTTCCCTCACTGACGCGGGTGATGACCTTCTCTCCTTCGACAGCCCAGCTTTCGATGGCCGCTTCGGCAGCCTTGCTGCGGGTGGCCTTCTCCTCGCCCACCCTGTCCTTCATGACGCCGAACCTGTCGCCGACCTTACGGGCCGCGACAACGGGGGCGCCGACTGCTGCGTACAGAACGCTCTTTGTTTGCATTACCTACTCCTATTCCTCGGTGGTCACTGACCCGATGCTTCGGGAAAGTGCCCGGTACATGTCGAGCAAAACTTTCTTCTGCTCGGTGTCGAGCCGCTCGTCTGCCCAGATGGCCTCAAATACCGATGTCGGAGCCAATTCCTCGTCGATCAACCCCGCCTTCTTGTAAAGGGAGTTGGCGCTGATCTCGAGGGCTCGCGACAGGCTTTTGAGAATCTCGGCAGACGGCTTGCGAATCCCTCGCTCGATCTGGCTCAGATATGGGTTGGAAATACCCGCCTTGTCGGCCAGTCGTCGCAGTGAGAGGTTCGCTCGCTCCCGCTGCTGGCGGATAAACGTGCCCAAATCACCGTGCTTGCTCTCGTTCACTTGTAGTTAGCTTACAGCAAGCTGCTAACTATTGCAAGCACGCCGCGAGCGCGGGGCGTCAAATCAGCGCTTTCCCGATGACGCTGCCGATAGCCCAAGCGATCACTCCGCCAACGCCGGCGATGGCCATGTTCTCCAGCCCTGACTTGACCCAATGGCTGTTGGCGACTCTCGCCTTGATGACACCAACCACGAACAGGCCCGACAGCGAGAAGACTGTGGCCCAGGCGAGAGCGGTCCCGGTGTCATCCAGTACCATGAAAGGAATTACCGAGGGCAATGAGCCGACGAGGAACAGCAGTCCCGAAGCGGCCATTGCCAGGTGGGGAGAGCGCCTCTCGGACTCTATGAAACCGAACTCGAGTGCCGCCATGGCGTTGAGCAGTGCCTTGTCGTTGTCGATGAAGCCGGCCATCACACCCTCCATATCGTCCTCATTGATCTCCATGTCGGTGAAGAATCCCCGGAGCTGATCCAACTCCTGGTCCTTGAAGTGGATGATGTGGGAGCGCTCGAGGGTCAATTCGGATTCAAGAATCTCGTCTTGAGACTTGGTGGCCAGGTATTCGCCCGCAGCCATCGAAACGGCTCCGGCCAAGGAGCCGGCAATCGCTGTCAGGAGGACCTGGCTGGCGTTCAGGCCACCTCCTACGACACCAGCGACCAGAAGGAAGATGGAGACCAGACCGTCGTTGAGCCCCAGGATGATGTCACGCCAGTACTGACGCGACTCCCCGATGTGGGATATGTACTCGTGGGTGTCCTGGTTCTCGACGGCCATTTCGGCGATGGTAACGAATTCCGACGCACACCGAATGGGAGTGATCCACGACACACCACTAGCGTTCCTATCCCTTCCCATGATCATTGTCATGCACCCAGATGCCACCGGCGACGAGGTTGCCCAGGTCGTTGAGAAACTCAAAGCCTTGGGAGCCGACGTCCACATCTCTTCTGAGGACGGCCGAACGGTTGTCAACGGCACCACCGAGGTGCGTCTCGCCGACGAGGCGCCCTGGGATGCATTCCCTGGAGTTGAGCGAGTGGTGCCGATCGTGCGAGGTGGACGAAGGGTCGGGCGTCAGAACAAGTCGGACAGCACCGTTGTCGTTGTCGGAGACGTCAGGATCGGCGACGGTCCTGTCAAGGTCATCGCCGGTCCATGCGCGGTAGAAAGCCGGGAGCAGCTTCTTGCCACAGCCGCGGCGGTCAGGGCATTCGGGGCGCACATTCTGAGGGGGGATGCCTTCAAGCCAAGAACCTCTCCTTATTCGTTCCAGGGGTTGGGCAAGGTGGCCCTGGAGATCATGGCCGAGGCTCGTTCGACGACCGGTCTGCCTTTCGTTGCGGAGGTTCTCGACCCAAGAGATGTGGATCTCGTTGGTTCCTATGCAGACATGCTTCGGGTCGGCACGAGGAACATGTCCAACCACGCTCTTCTTCGCGAGGTCGGCCGTCAGCCCAAGCCTGTTCAGCTGAAACGTGGCAGGGCTGCAACCGTGGAAGATTGGATTGACGCCGCCGAGTACATCGCCAACGAGGGAAACAGCGACATAGTGATGGTGGAACGGGGGGTTCGGGGCTTCGACAACTCCGTGCGGAACACCCTTGACATCTCTGCGGTGCCCTTAGCCAAATACCTCACCCATCTACCCGTGATGGTTGATCCGTCGCACGCCGCGGGGCGCAAAGATCTTGTGTCGGCCCTGGCCCTCGCGGCAGTGGCAGCCGGCGCCGATGGTGTCATGGTCGATGTTCATCCGACCCCACACGAGGCACTTGTCGACGGTTCCCAGGCTTTGCTCCCCCACGAGTTCGACGCGCTCATGATCGAGTTGCGATTGGTAGCTGCCGCAGTCGGCCGCTCCTAGGAGACTCCTAGAAACCTCATTCGTAGAAGAGTTGCTCGAAACTGCGTCTCGCACGTCGGGTGTATCGACGATATAGCTCCCGGAGCTCACTTGTCCTGTCGAACCCCAGGGAAGCGGCGAGACGGGCTGTTGACTCCGGATCGGTGGGCAGGGAATTCGAGTCACGCCCCTGCTGAAGATGGAGCCTCAATCTGACGCGGGTGCAGAAGAGGTAGGAATCGTGCAGCGAGTTGTAATCGGCAGTCGAGAGGATTTCGGCCTCGCGGAGCCTGTGGAGAGCCGGGAATGTTCCGGTGACCCTCAGCTCCGGAAGGGCGCTGCCGTGTTTGAGTTGGAGAAGCTGGGTCAGGAACTCGACGTCCGACAGACCTCCGGGTCCAAGCTTCAAATGGAAATCGGCGTCCTCCCCCGGTGGTATTCGCTCAGCCTCAACTCTCACCTTGATGGAGCGAATCTCGCGAAGCATCTCACGGTGAGGTGGATCCCCCCAGAGCACGGGTTCGGTGATCTGGGCGAATGAAGCGAGGACATCCGCGTCACCAGCGACGGCTCGCGCCCGGACCAAAGCGAGAATCTCCCAGGGCTCGGACCATTCCGCGTAGTAGCGAGCGAAGCCGGCGAGTGATCGAGCCATCGGACCTTTGCGGCCTTCAGGCCTGAGGCCGGCGTCGAGCTCGTAGGCCTCTCCATGTCGGCTCGGCTCCGAGAGCACCTTGCTCAGCCCGGTTGCCAGATGGAGAGCGCGATCCCGACTGTGCTCATCGTCGAACACATACATCAGGTCGATATCCGAGCCGTATGACAGTTCGTGACCGCCCCACTTTCCCATGGCGATTACCCCGAAATCGCTTGGTTCCTCCTTCGCCAGGATGTGGAGGGCTCCTGTGATAGCGGCGTCGGCGCTATCCGACAGCGCAGTGAGTGTTGTCTCCATGGGTGCCTCCCCGAGGACATCACGTGCCGCTATTCGAAGCTTTCGGCGACGGACGAAACGGCGAATTGTTCCGATCTTTGCATCAATATCCGGTCTCGAGTCGAGAAGCCCCAGAAGTCTCTCCGTGCCGGCCCGGCGATCCCGTACGTACGAAAGCTGGCTGTCGTCGGCCAGACGAGGGATGAACTCGGGGATTCGATCGATTAGATCGCCGAGCAGCTTGCCGGTGCCGAGGAGTATGCAGAGGCGTTCCCCGGCGACGGGATTGTTCTGCAACAGTGTCACCAGGGCGCCGTGATCCGGGCTGTTGGCGAGGAGGAGCCGGAGTTGGCCAAGCCCGAGATCGGGGTCGGGAGACTGGGACAGCCAGTCGAGCATGAGCGGGAGGGCCTGATGCATGACTCTTGATCTCCGGGTCAAGCCGGCGGTGAGCTCCTCGAATGCCGTGGCCGCAGCCACAACGTCGCTGAACCCAAGGGCCTCGAGTCTGCGGGCTGCCCCCGTCTGGTCGAGACGAGCGGTCGGAAGACCTACCAGCGAATCGAGTATTGGTCGGAAGTAGAGACGCTCGTGGAGATCCCTCACCTCCCGTTTCACATTGTCGAGCCGCTCAACCAGGGCTTCTGCCGGGTTTGTCGTGAATCCAAGGCTTCGTCCGATTCGCTCTCGTGCTTCCATAGAAGCCGGGAATTGATGGGTCTGACGAAGATCCCAGAGCTGGACTCTGTGCTCGACGTTACGGAGGAAGATGTAGGCGTCGGTCAACCTCTCGGCATCGCGGGTCTCGATGTAGTCGTGGGTGTTGAGGGCTTCGATAGCATCGAGGGTCGAGAGCACTCGAAGGTCGGGGTCAAACCTCCCATGAACCAACTGTAGAAGCTGGACGGTGAACTCGATATCTCGGATCCCGCCTCGTGACCGCTTGAGATCGGTGCTGGAGGCGGCATCTTCGGCCTGAGCCTTGAGAAGCCGGATGCTGCGGAGAGCATCGACGTCGAGACCCTGCTCCCAGATGATTTGATCGGCTAATTCCCTGAACCGACGACCAACATCGGTGTCACCAGCCGCGGGCCGGGCCTTGAGGAGTGCCTGCAACTCCCACGCTTCGCCCCACCGGGCGTAGTACGACCTGTAACCCTCGAGGCTGCGGGTCAGAGGCCCCGTTGAGCCCTCGGGGCGCAGATCCGCGTCTATCTGAAGCGCCGGTCCATCGAATGTGGGTGCTGACAGGCTTGACACGAGACGACTGGCGATGGCCAGCGCTGCGCTTCGACTGTCTGAGTCCTGGCTGTCGACTGGCTCATGCACGAAGACGAGGTCGACGTCTGAGTAGTAGTTGAGCTCTCTTGCGCCCCACTTGCCCATGGCGATGACAGCGAACCCCAACTCGTGGGCGATCGGATGTCGCTCCCCGACGTGGTCTGTTGCAGCCTCGAGGGCTCCGCCGACGATCTCGTCGATTGCGGCCGAGTATCTTCCGGTGGCCTCCCTGACGCCCGTGCGCCCTGCGAGATCATCTCCTGCGATGTCTACGAGAGCAGCTTGTACTCGAAGACTCACCGAGTCGTTCTTGGCTGCCCCGTCGAGCAGGCGAGGGTTGGCAGCCAATGTCTTGGAGAGTGCGCGGCTGACCCCGGCGATCGCCGTCACTGTCTGGAGTCGGCGGTCGTCTGAGACGATCGATGGATCGGCCTCGAGGACAGGGGCAAGACGAACCAACGAGCCGTCAGGATCCGCGCCTGCCCTGACGGCGGTCTGTATTCGGGCTGTCGCGGCGTCGTCGAAGCCAAGTTCAATGAACGCAGCGTCACCGGGACCCTCAGCTCGATCTGTCACCAGGCCAGGCTAAGACGGTGCCATGTCTCCGACCAACGCGTATCGTGTTGGCATGACAATTCGGGTCGCAGGCGCCCAAATGAATCTGACGGTGGGCGACATCTCGGGCAACGAGGCTGCGATTGCCAACGCAATGACCCTGGCGGCGGAGGCGGACGCAGAGGTGCTTCTCG
>JAZFTN010000025.1:0-5944 GCA_036446715.1 Acidimicrobiia bacterium
GACTCTTCCCCCACCATGACTGCTCCATCCGGGGGAGCGTCAAGCGCATCCTGTTCGTCGTTCTTCGGCGCCATCGGAAGAGTGAGCTGGAAGGTCGCTGGACCGAGATCGGACCTAAGTGTCAGATCACCATCCATCAAACGCGCCAACTGTCGCGACACCGCAAGGCCGAGACCTATGGATTCAGGCTGATCGACCCCCGACCCGCCCCGGTGATACGGGTCGAAGATTCGACGGCGGAACTCGTTCGGAATCCCCTCGCCGTTATCGGAGAAGACAAGTGTGACATCAGGCCCGTCCCGGTGAGTTGTGATCGTGATCTCATCGCCGCCATAACGCAGAGCATTTGTCACGAGATTGTGGATGATCTGCCGGACCCGGTTCGGATCGGCAAGGGCCTGGTGGCTCGGGCCTGCCGCCACAAAGATATCTTTCTCATCCGTCGAGAGTCGCGCAGAGAGCACACTCTCGATCTCTTGACCAAGATGCACCGGCTCCTTGGTGACGGTGACAGCGTCGATCTCAGCGCGAGCCGCCACAAGGAGGTCCTCAACAAGATCAGATACCTCCAGTGCCTGCTGAAGCATGAGTTCGACGAGCTCGTTGCGCTCAACCGAACTGAGCTGGCCGGGGTCGTCTCGGAGCACGGAGGCGAAGCCGACCACAGAAGTGAGAGGGGTGCGTATCTCGTGACTCACGCTGGCGAGGAAGCGGTCCTTCGACCGGACCAACTGCTCGAGTCGAGAATAGGACTGCTCCCGCTCGAGAAACGCGCCGATCATTGCTGCGATCGTCTCCAGGGCAGGAAGATCAAGGTCAGGTGTCGACCCATCTGAGGTGTCATGGGCGATTCCCAAGAACCCCGCCCACTCGCCGCCAACCGAGATAGGCACCGCCAGCGCAAAAACTGTGTCCGGGTCGCGGCCGAGAACGATCGCAATAGTCTCGTCCATTCGGACGGCCTCACCGGCCGCCAGAGCGGCCGCAGGCTCCCGATGTTGCATATAGGGAAGTGTCCAGCGCATCGAGGTGGAGTGTGAGATCGAGTCCGGGTCTCCCGAGACCTGTCTCACGACCGCGGCAGGACCGGTTTGGCGATCACCGCTGTTCTCGGCGACAAAAGCAATCTCGGCACCCGTCGCTTCTCGTATCGCCTTGAGAGCTTCGATCAAGGCGTCATCATCGGCCTCAGAGAGCAGTTGCTCGCCTGCGACGGCGACAGCGACCTCGCTCTTCAATCGTCGCTCTGTCGTCTTCTGAGTGCGCCGAAGTGACCGGGCGAGAACCGCAATCAGGGAAAGCAGCAGACCGGTGAAGATTGCGTAGGCCACAGCCGTGGTCATCGAGCGACTCACCTCTGGTGGAACCGGAAATAGTGATATCGGTGACAGGGCAAGCACCGTCCAAACAGTCCCGTATGCCATGACCCAGACAGCGCGAGTCGCTGGCAAAAGAAGAAGCGGCACGGCCATCATGTAGACATAGGCTGCTCCGACACCCGCCGGTTCCAGATCGGCGAAGCCGATGGCCACACCGATCAACGTCGTGTCAAGGAGAATCGATCTGGTCAGGCGCCCCGAACCACTTCGGCGACGCGAGTCTGCGTCGGCAATGGTGATAGCGGCGAGCGCCGCAAGGACGAATCCACCAAGCCAGCCCCACCAGAAACCCAGGGCCACGCAGAGAACCAGAGTTGCAAGAGCACCTCGAATACGGAACCCGGACCAGGCTGTCGACCCATCCGAGGTTTTCAGCAGGGTGTGGGCCCTATCCTTGTGGCCTGACCTCCCGCCTGCCGACGTCTCCGCGGGCACACTCGGAGTCGGCTCGCTCTGATTCGGCATTCTCTCTGACCACTTCCAATCGGCGAACAGCCCCAGCCAATTGGCGATGTCTGAGTTCGAGCATGCCGAAAATGGTCAGGGTTCAATGACTGATATCGGCACTCTGAGGGGGTGGCTTGACCTAAGGCTGCCCTCTCTTGTTCTCCGGAAGAGCCCACCGGCGAACAGTTTCGACATCCTTAGATCCGGTCGCCAGGGGCTCATAGCCATTGGCTTGAAGATAGGACACGAGTACGGCGTTGTCGTCGGACACCCAGCCCACTTCGCCTTTGCCACCCAGTCGGCGCTGCGCCCACTCGATGAGGGGTGTCACCGGATGACCGGGCAAGCTAAATGCGTTGATCTCAGGACGTCTGGAGTCGATGACGAGAACTCCCCAATCACCCTGGAGCCAGAAGGTGAGGTGGTCGGGATAGCGGGGATCGCCATCAAACATCCACCAGCCAAGCTCACCCGGGTGGGCCGAGTAGCGATCTCCGTCGTGGGCCAGCGCGCACGTGAGAACCCGCTGCATCAATGGAAGGTCGTCGGATGTCGCCGGACGGATGTCCCCGGCCAGAGGATCTCTCTTTGAGGTGACAGCAAGGCAAGACGCCACATACTCATCCGGAAGCTGGTGGTGACGAGCACCCATCAGCACCATTGACAGATACCAGTCATACGGGGCCCTAGGGACGGGACCCTCCGTCCATTGATAGGTCAAAACATCCGATGATTCCCCCGATCTCAGGGTCACGTCGACAACAACAGGCTGATAGCCGGGCTCTGCCAGATCGAGGGCAAAGCGCTCTGCCTCGTCGATCTCATACAGAGCCCCGTGGACCTGGGCGTCCTCCCTCTCCACGATGCTCAGCTTCGCTGAACCGTCCGCCGAGGGTTTTGAGTAGACCGGTGCCCACCCTTGGAGAACGGCCGAGCCGATCTCACGTGCCGAAGGGCATCTGCCTCGAAGCTGTGGCGGCCAGAGGTTTGAGCCATAGGCGAAGTAGAGAAAAGTCACTCAGAAGCGACCAACTCGGCGAGAAGGAGTGGGTCGACACTCCCTCCACTCACAATGCAAACCGAGGACCCTCTCTCCGACAAGGGCACCTTCAGGGCTGCGGCGAGGCTGGCCGCGCCCGCGCCTTCGGTCACCAGTTTGTCGCTCAACGCCAGACGTCGCATCCCGGCCTTGACCTCGCTTTCGGAGACCAGAATCACGTTGTCGACCAGCTTCCGAAGCATCGGATACATGTTGTGTGTTATCACCGGAGTGGAGGCACCTTCGACGATTGTGTCATGCCAGTCGACCCACACCGGACCACCCGCGGTGAAAGCGGCGGCGAGAGCCGAGTTCACCTCAGCTTGAACCGCGTAGACCCGCACCGACGGCTTGAGGGTCTTGAGCGCCGCTGCCACACCGGAGAGCAGCGCACCCCCGCCCACGGGTACGAACACCGAGTCGACTTCAGGCAGATCCTCGTGGATCTCGAGACCGATGGTCCCGTGCCCGGAGATCATCAACGGTTCGCCCCAAGGATTGAGATAGCAGTACGGCTCCTGTCGCCAGTCTTCCTCGAACATATAGATCATCAGATCGGTCATCGACACGCTGACGAGCTCTGTGCCATATGCCTCGATCGCCCGCCGTTTTTCCTCGTGAAGCGTCTCCGGAACCAGCGAGCGTGAAGGCACCCCCAACTCCCTGGCCATGTAGCCAACGGCCTGGGCCGTGTTGCCGGCGCTTGTCGTCGAAAGCCCCTTGGCTGCCTCTTCTTCGGAGAGACTAAAAGCCCAGTTGCCGACGCCTCGCACCTTGAACGAGCCGATCGGCTGAAGGGTCTCCGGTTTCAGGTAGATCCCGGTGTTGCCCTCATGGCTGACCAGTGGCAGGAGTGGCGTACGGACGATGGTTCCGGCGAGCCGACGGGCCGCCTCCTCGATCGCCTCGATGCTCGGAGCTTCGACAGGGTCGCCGGGCCATCCGGTTGGTCGCTGCTCGCTCACCAGACTCCTAGCCTCATCAACCGGACAGTATCGACCAGGAGGCAAAACCGTGGAGAAAATCGTCGTCGACGGGCTCGCCCGTCTTCCTTCATTCAGTCATGCCGTCGTCGCCGACGACACCATCTATGTATCGGGCTCATTGGGCACGCTGCCCGACTCGATGGAGCTGATACCTGGTGGTGCCGGTCCGGAGACGACCCAGACGCTCGCCAACATCGAGACCATCCTCAATGCCAGTGGTGCGTCTCTCGACGATGTCGTGAAAGTCAACGTCTACGTTTCTAACATGTCCCAGTTCAACGAGATGAACGTGGCCTACCTCGAAGTCTTTGAAGCCTCGCCCCCGGCCCGGATCACCGTTGGTGGTGTCGACCTCGCTCTTGGAGCCGCGGTCGAGATCGACTGCATCGCCCACAAGTCGGGTCAGTGATCCTCAGGAATCCAGTCCTCTAGAGGAATCCCCAAACCATCTGCTATTCGGTTGGCATAGGCGTAGTAGCCGGCTACCTCGGCGATGTGAAGGATGTCGGTGTCACTGAAGCCCAGCCGACGCATGGCCTCGATATCGGACTCCACCATTGATCTCGGGTCTTCCGTCAATTTCACCGCATACCGCAGCATGGCGAGACGCTTGTCCGAAAGACCGGCCGATTCGAAGTCGTTCTCGATGCGCTGGGCCAGGTCGTCATCTCTGAGCAGCCGGCGTAGACCACGCCGATGATGGGTCACTCAATAGTGACACCCGTTGGTTTTGGAGACGACGAGCGCAACCATCTCCCGCTCGACCTTGCGCAAGGTGGCGGTCCCCTTCATGGCCTGCCGGTAAAGAACATTGTGGGCGTTCATGCTTCCGGCGTCGAGAGCGTGAATCCGCATGATCCAGTCGACACGCTGAAAGGTTCGATCGGTGACCTGCGGTCTCAGCTCATCGAAACTGTCGTCCCACTCGTCCTCGTGCGGCGCATCAATCCAAGGCATGAAACGAACCTAGTGCCCCGACCACTAACGCTGAGGAGTGGGTGTTTAGTTGGAGAAGGTGACGCTGAAGGCGGGGGCCCAGCGGGTGACCACTTTGCCGTAGTTCTCGCCGGCTCGAAGCATGTCACCGGCGTCGAGGGCCTCAATCGACTCCTGGATCAGTTCACACGACTCGTCGAACACCAACTCCTGAGGATCAAAGAGGTCGGAGACGTCGGCGTAGTCGAGCTCCACCATCGAGCCCTCCGGGAATGGTTCCAGCCAGCCGACGAGCTGTCCCAATTCCTCGGCCGGGCCCCGGAACACTCCAATCTTCTCCAGGACCCCATGAGCGTGAGACACCCGCCGGCGAGCGTTGTCGAGGCTGGTGCGGTAACGAAGACGTGGCCCCTCCGGTACCTCATACAACAGCTTCTCCGACGGCTCGAATGCGGTGAACCATCTCACCGGCACATGCCATGGCGAAGTGAGCACGTGAGAACGGTGCGACGGGTTCTGGGTGTGATAGACACGCAATTCACGGTCGGCCGCCCGGGCCGCATCCTCGGGAATCAGCCCCACCCCCAGGCCCCGGAAGGCGCTGGCGAAGGCGACGGTCGACTCGAGTACTCGAAGCCGGAGATTTCGAGGGCAAACCAAACGTTGACCCTCCCATTCGACAGTCCAGTGATCGTCCCCCTCGGCCTCGGAGAGCATCCCGTAGGAACGAACGAAACCAGGCACCGGATCTCGCGAGCCGGTTGTCTCCGGTGAATAGACCCTGAGGTACGCCGCTTTGGTCATCCGCCCATCCTTGCACACACCGTCGGACCGGGTGACCCGGGAGCGCAAGGTTCGGGGCGGCTGTAGTATCGGAGACAGGTTGCATCCCGAGTTCCAGAGGAGGTTCGAGCCTTGTTCGTTTTCGATGAAGTAGCCAAAGAGGGTCATGAGCAGGTCCTCTACGGATACGACAAGGTATCTGGTCTCAAGACGATTATTGCCATACACAGCACGGCTCTCGGTCCCGCTTTAGGCGGGACTCGTTATTTTCCGTACGAATCCGAGGACGACGCCCTCGAGGACGTCCTCCGGCTCTCCAAGGGGATGAGCTACAAGGCTGCTGCCGCAGGACTCGATCTTGGCGGAGGAAAGGC
>JAZFTN010000026.1:0-2483 GCA_036446715.1 Acidimicrobiia bacterium
ATCGCCACCGAGGACTTCGCCGCTTCGTACGTCGATCAGGATCGGATTCCCCTCGAGCTCGTCGATGGCGAGATAACCATCCCCGACTCGGTGAAGAAAAGCCTGGAGACCTTCAAGGAAGGTGGCTGGAATCGTCTGGGACTGACCGAGGAGCTCGGTGGGACTCCTGTCCCGCCAACGGTCATTTGGGCGATGTCGGAGATGCTCATGGCTGCCAACTCCACAGCGCAGTTCTACGCAGGCGGCGGGCTATTCGCAAGGGTTCTCTTCGAGGAGGGGACAGAGGAGCAGAAGGAGTTTGCCAAGCTCTGGATCGAGCGCGACTGGGGTGGGACGATGGTCCTCACCGAGCCCGACGCCGGTTCCGATGTGGGCGCCGGCATCACCAAAGCCATCGATCAAGGTGACGGGACATGGCATATTTCCGGCGTCAAACGTTTCATCACCGGTGGTGAACAGGACGTCGACGAGAACATCATCCATCTCGTCCTTGCCCGCCCCAAAGGCGCCGGGCCCGGAACCAAAGGTCTTTCACTGTTTATGGTTCCCAAGTATCTGGTTGCCGACGACGGGTCGCTGGGGCCACGCAATGGGGTCTACGCCACCAACCTCGAGAAGAAGATGGGTATCAAGGGCTCGACAACCTGTGAGATGACGTTCGGCGCTGATGAGCCCGCCGTTGGTTACCTCGTCGGAAACAAGCACGACGGGATCCGACAGATGTTCAGGGTGGTCGAATGGGCCCGGATGATGATCGGCACCAAGGCCATGGGAACCCTCAGCACCGGCTATCTCAATGCTCTCGAGTACGCCCAGGAGCGTGTGCAAGGCGCCGACCTCACCGAGGCCGCCGACAAGACCGCGCCCAGGGTTCCGATCATTCGTCATCCCAACGTTCGCCGGATGCTGATGAAACAAAAGGCCTACGCGGAGGGACTTCGTGCGCTGGTCTTCTACACGGCGTGGGTCCAGGACCAGATCCAGCTTCATCCGGATGACGATCACTGGAAGCGTCGCAACGACCTCCTCCTTCCGATGGTCAAGGGCTACTCATCTGAGAAGGCTTACGAGTTGCTGGCCACCTCGATGCAGGTGTTTGGCGGCTCCGGATACACCCAGGATTACCCGATCGAGCAGTACATCAGGGACGCCAAGATCGACACGATCTACGAGGGGACGACGGGCATTCAGGCGCTTGACCTGTTCTTCCGCAAGATCGCCCGTGATCAGGGCTCGGCGCTTGCAGCGCTGTCCGCTGAGATTGTCGAGTTCATCAAGGGTGGCACAGAGGATGACCCACTGGGCGCTGAGAGAGAGAAGCTCGGGACGATCCTCGATGATGTTCAGACCCAGCTCGGGTCGATGGTCGAGCATCTGATGGCCTCGCTGGCCGGGGACAAAGAGGAGATCTACAAGGTGGGTCTTCAGACCGACGCACTTCTCGAGTCGCTGTCCGAGATTGTCATCGCCTGGCAGATGCTGAGACACGCCGAGATCGCCATCGAAAAAGTGGACGAAGACCCGTTTTATCTGGGCAAGGTGGAGTCGGCCCGCTGGCTGCTCAACGATGTCGCACCCAAGGTTGCCGCCCGTCGTGATGCCGCCGCCGCCGAGGACGGCTCCCTGATGGATCTTCCAGTCGAGGCGTTCTGAGCGGTACCTCTTTCTGAAGGGGTTTGCTCACACCAGGAACACCTCTGATACTCAACGCCTGTGTCGACCGAAGCCGTCGTATCGTTCGTTGCTCTTCTTGTTGGAGTGTTCCTGCTGATCATCGCCGTCATCGTCTGGCAGGAAGCGAAACGACGTCCCTCATACGAGCCACTCGAATATGTCGTCGAGGATGCAGTCAGACACGCCTACGCCGGACTCTCCGAAGATTCCTCTTTGACCAGGCCCGATGTCCGCCGAATTCTGGAGTGGGAGGTCTTCTACCTACAGGGCCTCGCCCAGGATCATCGGAGCACCCCGGTTGAGACCGTGGCCGGGGGCCACGACGCATCTGTCGAGTGGATAGTCGGTCAGATTCAGGCAAAGCACGGTGTGTCCTACTCTCCTGGAGACGTCGAGGAAGTGCTCCGTCTCGAGGCCGACTATTTGATGGCGATCGGGGCGGTTGGAGAGCGAGTCGAATTGGGAGAAGAGGAATGAAGGTTCGTTGCGGATCGTGTAAGACAGAGTTCGATGTCCCGGGGGCAGGCCGGTTTCCCTGTCCGGTGTGTGGCTCGGTGAATGTTGTTCGGGAGGCATCGTCTTCGCGAGAGGCGCCTGCCGCGCCGACCGAGGTCGGTGGCTACCCGGCGGCGCCTGGTGTCGGGCCGTCCGGGGTGGGAGCCCCGCCACCTCCACCTCCACCTCCACCTCCACCACCGCCCCCTCCGCCGGACCTGCCCATGCCGAAGATCGAGTGCCCCGAATGCGGTTTCAAGTTCATCGTGGGGATGGTGCCCGTGGTCACCTGTCCGATGTGCTCGACCGAGGTG
>JAZFTN010000027.1:0-4689 GCA_036446715.1 Acidimicrobiia bacterium
GAGACAGCCGACCACGGCACCGGGCTAGTTGTTGCCGAACCTGAGGTAGTTACGCCCATATACGGGCGTAACTACCTCAGGTTCGGGTATTGGCTAGCCGGTGCTGATCTGACAGCCCTGGTCTCCCATGGTGTTGACCGCGTGTTGGGCGAAGGCTTCTGCCTCGGTGCGCCGGGCTTCACCGGCGGCTTGGGCGACGTCGGTAGCCCATTGGTCGAGAAGGCCTTGCAAGACGCCACAAGACCCGGCCTCGTCGATCTCGTAGACCGGGGTGGGGACCTCAGGGGAAACGTCCATGTTCCACTCGAAGCTCTCACCGACACTGCGGGCAAGCATGTTGCCGTCTTTCCAGGTCTCGGTGGGGAAACCCAACGGGATGTCTCCCTTGAGAGTGACATTGCCGGGAGAGGGTGTGTACTCGCTGGCTACGATCGACCATTCGACCTGTTCGCCGACGGGAGCGGCCGCCTCGGTGTCGTCGCCGAGATTGATGAAGAACAGGGTGATCGCGACGAGGACGACTATGGCCAGTAAACCCCAGAGAAGCCAACGTCCCCAGGGAAAATTGAGATCGTCTTGTTGTGTCATCCCGGTTGGGTTCTATCCCTTGCTGCGCAGCTTGGGATCGAGGGCATCACGAAGACCGTCACCGATGAAGTTGACGCTCATCACCGTGAGCGAGATCATCACGCCTGGCCAGATGACCCGCATCGGGGTGAGTTGCAGGTAGTCCTTGGCGTCGAAGAGAAGACGGCCCCAAGTCGGGAAGTCCGCCGGGAATCCAAGCCCAAGAAAGGAAAGGGCGGACTCGGTCAAAATCGCAACGGCAACACCGAGGGCGGCCGCCACCATGACCGGGCTGAGCACGTTGGGCACGATGTGCCGTGTCATGACCCTGCGTTTACGGGTGCCGATGCTGTGGGCGGCGAGCACGAACTCTTTCTCCTTGAGAGCGAGGACGTCGCCCCTCACCACCCGGGCTGTTTGCATCCAGCTTGTGACCCCGATGATGAAAACCACCAGGATGAAGATGCCCAGCTCGGGTCCAAACGCATCTTTCAGTGGTTCCCGAAAGAGCATGATGACCACCAGGAGAAGAGGGAGGATGGGGAGGGCGAGGAACAAGTCGGTGATGCGCATCATTACGCCGTCCAGCTTGCGGAAGAAACCCGATAGGACTCCGACTGCGGTGCCCAGGACAACACCGAAGAACATTGCCGCGAAACCTACGGAAAGGGAGATGCGTCCGCCGATCAACACTCGGGCCATGACGTCCCTCCCCAGATTGTCCGTACCCATCGGGTGGTCCAGCGATGCGCCCTGGTTGGCAACGTCGATGTCGATGGCGAACGGATCCCATGGGTAGAAAATGGGACCGAGCACCGTGCCGAGGACGATGATCGTCAAGATCACGAGACCGACAACCGCTCCCTTGTGGCGACGGAACTGACGCCACACATCCTGACGCAGGGAGCGATACTTCTCCACGGTCTCTGGGGTCGGAACCGGGGTCGCTGTGTCCTGTCGCTGTTGGGTAGTAGCCATGGTTTATTCCTGTCTACTCAATCGTATCTGATCCGGGGGTCCAAGATGCCGTACATGACATCGGCGATGAGATTGAACACGACGATAAGGACCGCGAAAATGAAGGTCAGCGTCTGCACCATCGGTACGTCGGCTTGGCCTATCGATGCGATGAGCAACTGACCGAGACCGTTGATGCGGAAGATTTGTTCGGTGATGATCGCACCGGCGAAGATCCCAGGCACCGACAAGGCGATCAATGTCACCACGGGGATCAGGCTGTTACGCATGACGTGTGTCATAACCACCTTGGTCTCACCAAGCCCCTTGGAGCGTGCGGTGCGGACATAGTCCTCATTGAGATTGTCCAGCATCGACGCCCGGGTGAACCGGCTGAGGGCAGCTGCGTTGAACAGGGTCAGCACCGTGACCGGCATGATCATCTGCTTGACCTGGAGTACAAAGGTGTCCCAGCTGTTCACTTCCAGGGTGGTGTCATAGAACGATGGGAACCATCCCAACCAGACGCTGAAAATGACGATAGCCAGAAGCCCGGTGAAGAAGGTGGGGACCGAGTAGCCGACCATGGTGACGAAGGTCCCGACGTTGTCGAACATCGAGTACTGCTTGTAGGCGGAGATCACACCGATCGGGATGGCGAACATGGTCCCGAAGATGAAAGCGAGTCCGAGGACCCAGAGGGTCTGGGGTATGCGTTGGTAGATGATGTCCATCGCAGGCGCCCGCGAGGCCCAGGAGATGATTCGGGGCCTGTTCTCGCAGTCGCCGATGCATGTGTTGAAGATCGTGTCGATGGCGTTGAGGGGTTCGTTGATGAACATCAGCTTCATCCACTTCAGCCATTGGATGAGGAAGGGATCGTTGAAACCAAGGGACTCGCGAATCTGCTCCTTGACCTCGGCGGGCAGGGTGAGTGGTAACTGAGATGTGGGGTCACCGGGCGCCAGATCGAGAATGGCGAAGATGATGAGACTGATCGCGACCAGGGTCGGTATTGCGAAAAGGGCGCGACGGATGATGTAAGAACCCATGGGTTATCTGTATCCGTATCGCAAGACGTCACAATAGCAAAGGGGCCTCTCAACGGTTGTCGAGAAGCCCCTTTTGCTACTTGGTTATGTGGTCAAGCAGGGATTAACCCGAGCGTGTCCACTCTTCGATGTTCCAGTACTCGGAGTCCCAACCGTTGATAGTGCCGAATCCTGCAATCGTGTTGCTGATACCAGACACGTCTCCCCGAGCGATCAACGGAATCATCGTACCGGTCTGCGCCATCAGGTCATACAGATCGATGATGACGTCGTTGAACGACGGGTCATCGATAGATATCCCTGAAGCAGCGATCCACGCGGCGTCGAACTCAGGCGACTGCATGCGCGGGATGTTGTTACCGGCTGGCCAACCCAAGGCTGCTGTCGGAATCTCCGAGATTCTCCAGCCACCCAGGTAACCGAGCGGGTCGGGGCCCGATGAACTGTTGGTGAACATCTCGATGTCATTGAAGAACTTCCAGATGGAAGCATCGCTGGCACTGGTGCCGTCGAAGAAGAGGCTGGCGTCTTCGTTGCCCATGTTGGCAACAACACCGATGTCTTCCCAGTTGGCCTTGATGATGTCCTGGTTCGACTGACGAACCGCGTTGGTCGAGGTGACATAGCTGAACTCGAGTGGGCCAAATCCTGGCGCCTCTCGTACTCCGTCATCGTCCGTGTCCAAGTAGCCCAAATCGTCCAGGATCGCATTGGCCTGGTCGGGGTCATACTCACACCACTGGTCCTGGTTATGGGAATACTGGTCTCCCACCGGCCACATGGTGCAGGTTGGGGCTCCAGTGGGCCCATAACCGACCTGAACCAGCGCATCACGATCTATCGCCAGCGACAGAGCGTGCGACAAGTCGAGGTTGCCGAAGAAGAGCGGGTTGTTGCCCGATCCATCTTCGGTAAACTCCGACGGTGGGTCCGCCCTGTTGTCGGTCTGGTTCAAGTTGATGTGCTCAACGGACGAGGTGAAACCTGTCAGAATCGTCCCGAATCCTGCTGCCTCCATCGGCAGTAGAATTTCCGGCGCAACCTGAAGGTTCCAGGCGTAGTCGGCTTCACCAATTTCGAGAACGGAACGAGCCGACGCTTCAGCATCGCCGCCACCCTTGATGGTGACAGTCCCGAAGAACGGCTGCCCATCGGCGGCACCGCGGTAGTTCGGGTTGTACTCGTAGCTGACAGTGTCCTCCGGCCGTAGCTCGGTCACCATGTAGGGACCGGTGCCAATCGGGGCAAAGTTCTCGTCAGTGCAGGCACTGGCCTCAATACCAACACATCCTGCGAACTGTGCTCTCTGGATGATCGGATACGTGTACGACACGAATACCGAAAACGGGAACGCCTGAGGATCGATGAAGTTTATGGTGACTGTGAGGTCATCATCAGCAACCACAGTGTCGATCGTCGACACGTCGGCCGAACAACCGGTTTCAGGATCCGCGCAGTACTCCCAGGTGAATACCACATCATCGGCCGTGAAGGGGGTTCCATCCGACCACAGGACGCCCTCTTTGAGCTTCCACGTGATCGAGGTGAAATCATCCGCCACACCGTTGCCGACGGTCGGGACCTCGGCAGCAAGTGCCGGGACCACAGATCCGTCGGGGGCAAACTCACCTAGTGACTCGTTGACCAGGGAAGACGCAAGGAGATCCTTGGTTCCATTGGATAGAAGGCCGTTGGCCTGCGAAGGCGCCTGCCACTGCAAGATCAGCAGGCTGCCACCCTGACCAGCCACGCCACCCTCATCGGGCGGCTCGGTGGCGTCCGGGGTGTCCGGAGCCTCGGTGGTAGCGGTCGCACCACCATCGTCGGTGGTAACTGTGGCATCGTCGCCGCACGCCGCGAGCACAAGTGCAAGAACGGCAAACAGCGCCAGCCATTTAGCTCTTTTCATAAGGTTTTCTCCTCCATGTATCCGGTACGAACGACCGGCATCGGGAGAACGCTAACAGCGTTCCGGATGGTATGAATGGGAAAGGCAACTGGACCACGTGTGAACAGCCTCCAAGCAGGGGCTATTCGGCGAAGTGGCAGGCAACCCAGTGATTGGTGCCGAGTTCGCGCCACTCGGGTTCCTCGGAGACGCAGCGCTCCTGTG
>JAZFTN010000028.1:0-6092 GCA_036446715.1 Acidimicrobiia bacterium
CCACAAGCATCGCCCATCTGGTTTGTGATCGATGGCGACGATCTGTTGGTGCACAATCGGGTGGACGCCAGAAGGCTCACGAACCTCGAGTTGAACCCGAAGATTGCCTTCAACCTTCGGGGCGACCCCCAAGGCGACTCGATAGTGACCTTGGAGGGAACGGCTTCAATAGACCCGGAGGTGCCGACGCCGCTGGGCTCAACCGATTACATGACCAAGTACGCCACCGAGATAATTCGGCTTGGGTGGACGCATGAGGGATATGACCAAGAGTTTCCGGTTGCCATCAGGATCGTGGTGACCCGTGTGCGGGCCTGGTAGGCCTTGAAGAAGGAGGCCACTCATGCTTCGTCGTTGCGCGCCTCGAATAGTTGCTCGTCCTGACCTTCAGGAGTTACCACGATCCGCTCCAGGTCTGTCGTTTCAAAGGAGGAGGCGCCGGAGACATGTGCCGAGGAGTTGGGCGTTGGGCCCCACGAGGCCACTTGTTGCCACTCACCGTTCTTGTCGACCGCCCATGCCACATATGTGTCATTGGGTGGCAGCTCTCGGAGCTCGAGGGTAATCGCTGTTCCCCACGCTCTCTCGTCCAGAGTCACCGTGCCGGTGGCGATCGAGCCGGACTGAACGACCATTTCGATGCCTGCCTCCGACGGCGGTGCCAAAGAAGCGAAACCCAGCACAAGGGCGGCGACAGCCGCAGCGCCGGCCACCCACCGCCATCGGTTGCGGCTGCGGGCAAGCTCCGACCATTCGGACTGGATCCTCGCCACCATCGACTCCGCTACCCGTGGCGGCGCTTCGATGAGCTCGTCGGTGCCTGCCATGTTGAGCAGTCCGGGAATGGCCGAAAAGCTCTGAATCTCACTCTGACACGTCTTACAACCTGCCAAATGAGCTTCGTAGGACAGCCTCTCCTCGGTGTCGAGCGCTCCTAGAACGTAGGCGGCAGACCACTGATGGAATTGTTGATGGTCGCTCACAGCAGCACTCCTTTCTCTTCGAGAGATGCTCGCAGAGATCGCATCGCGTAGAACATCCGGGACTTCACAGTCCCCGGTGGAACTCCATGGCTCTCGGATATTTCCTTGGTGTTGAGGCCTTTGAAATATGCCTCTACGACAACGGTGCGATGCTCCTTTGTGAGAGTCGCCAAGGCTTCACGTACCAGGCTCACTTCGGCGAAGGCCTCGGTTCCGTCATCTACCGATGACTCCGCACTGCCCTCATCGGTTACCAGACGAAGACGGCGCTGGGAGCTGCGATGCATATCGATCAAGGCGTTCCGGGCGATACCGAAGATCCAGGCTCGTTCCGATCCCCGCCCGGCGTCAAATTGGTCATATCGCTTCCAGGCCCTGACGAGAGCCTCGGCGACCAATTCCTCTGCATCGCGCCGATCGGAGGCCCGGCTCAGGGCCCATGTGAACAGCGCGTCTGCGTGGTCCGCATGCAAACGAACCGCCAGCGCCTCTGCGCCATCAGGAGTTCGGTCGCTGATCGAAAAGCCTTTCATGACAATCGCATTGTCCCTCATGAGCCCATGCGGTGGGCTCGACATTGTCGGGCCCACCGCGGAGAGGACTAGCCGACGGTGACCTCGGCACCTACCACGGCGATGGCATCATCGGCGGTGGTGGCCGGGATGTCGACGATGTTGTCGGGTGGCATGAACTCGTATTCGCCGTTCCCGTCCATGTCGATGTGCGCCATGGGGAACACCAGGTCGGTGGCCTCCAGCGGCGTGTCCAGAGTGATGATCACGTTCTCGGTGGTTCCCTCGGACAGAAGGTCGGAGTGTCCGATTACCGGACCGGGTTTGCCGTCGGCGTTGCCGTGCACCGCGATGAAGCCGGGTGAGGGGAGCGTTACCGAGGCGACGACGATGGTCGTCCCGTCTGACTCCTGGGCTTCGAAGACGACCTCGGCAGGAGAGATCGCGGGGGTGGCCATGGCTTCCTCTGTGGTTGTGGGCTCGGATGCTTCAGCCGTGGTTTGACTGTTTCCTCCGGTTCGGACGCCGTTATGCAGGCCGCCAGAACCAGCGCGAAGCCGGAGAGAAGGATCAGTGATCGTTTCATTTTTAGGTGCTCCTAAGCGATAGCTATTGATCGGATGTCATGGGTAAATACGACCGATCGTCGGAGCGGGTTCAATTGCTAGCCAGAAACTGCTAGCCAGAAATCTCAATCGTCCCGGTCATTGTGGGGTGGATCGAGCAGAAAAACCCATACTCACCAGCCTCGTCGAAACGAAAGGTGAATCTCCCATCGGGGCTGATCGAGCCCGAGTCGAAAGCATTGTCATCAGAGGTCCAGGTGTGGGCTACACCATCTTCATTGACAATCAGGATGGTGTCTCCGACCTCTGCCATGGCAGGATCTCCGAAGCTGAAGTTCTCGATCGTGATCTCAACCTCTTCGGCTGGGGAATCGCCTCCTGAGTCTTCCGAAGACCCTCCGCAGGCGGTGAGGATGACACCGATTGCGATCAGGATCAGAAGCGGACGTCTTCGTCTCATGCGGAACTCCTACATCGATAATTCTGACACAGTTGTATACGACGCCAGGGCCGGGGAGGTTCAGTGGGTTTTGTCGCCTCCCAACCTTGATTCCTTCTTGAGGTTCTGCTGAAGCGCCGATGACATCGGATGAGTGATTCTGGGCTCGATCAAAGGAGGTCAGATATGGCAAGGAAAATGCTCGGTGTGTTCACGGCGGTTGCTGCTGCCATGTTGCTTGTTGGAGTGGCATGGGCGGGAACCGGTGAGGAACTGTCGTCAACGGAGGCGACGGTGGCAACTGTGCCCGATGAGGACACGACGTCGACATCGATCGACGATGATGATGACACCACTACGTCGACGTCGATCCCTGGCGTTACCACGTCGACATCGATCGACGACGATGATGACGAGGAGATGCTCGATGACCAGCGTCTCGATTACGACATACCCGGAGTGGGCAGTATCACGATCGAGATCGTCGGCGGGCGTTTGGAACTGGTGAATATCTCGGCGCCAGGCTGGGATATTGACATCGAGCGTGCCGAGGCCGATCGGGTCAAGGTGGAGTTTGAGCGTGGCTCGGACGAAGTCGAGTTCGAGGCCAGAATTGATCACGGCAGGGTCAAGATTGAGATCGAGCTCGAATCGAGCTGAACACCCCCTACCCAAACCAGACATGAACGACCGCTCCGCCTCCCGGGCGGTCGCTCATGTCTAGATGCCCTCCGGTCAATTCGGCGGTCCGCCGGACGATGTCGAGTCCGAGGCCGGTTGAGCCACGCCCACTGACTCCCCGATCGACAACCGAGCGGTCGGTGAAGCCAGGTCCGTGATCTGACACCCTCATCCAGGGACGGTTCTCTGACTCTCCAGTCGTTATGGAGAAATCGGTGCCCGGCGGAGTATGGGCAAAGACGTTGCCGACGAGGGTATCAACGACCACACCGAGATCCTCGGCCGAGACCCCCAGCTCGCTGTTCCCGGCGCCAAGTTGAAGGTCAAACTCCCGCTTTTGCTCGTCGGCCAGAACCCTCCAAAAAGAAGCTCGATCGGCTACGACGGTGTCCAATTCGCACGACTCCGTCACTGCGGACTTCTGGCCTCTCGATATCTCGATCAGCCGATCGATGGCTGCTTCGAGACGATCGACCTGAACCAGTGTGTCTTCCCGATCCGTCGCATTGTCGATCTTCTCGGCTTGAAGCCGGAGTGATGTCAGCGGTGTGCGCAGACGATGGGAGAGGTCCGCCGCTGCCTCGCGCTCCTCGATGAGCAACTGGTCGAGTCGAACCGCGAGCGTATTGAAAGCGGCACCAACCTCGATGATCTCGGGGGGAACTCCCTGCATCGAATCGACCTCGACTCGTGTGTCGAGATCTCCCTCGCTCATGAGGTGGGCTGCACCGGCCAGGTCCCTGATGGGTTGGACGAAACGTTGGCCAAGGCGGTCGGCCACCCAGATCGCGAGGCCCACGAGCAGGAGGCCAAGGAGCGCCAGCAATAACCATGCCTCGGTCACGCCATTCGTCAATTCTGCGTCCGATGCGAACGCATCAACAACGGCAATGCCTTCAGCCCCGATGACAGGAATGGCTACTTCCCAACCACCCTCGACGACAGCGGTGATCGTTGCCTGCTCCGCCAGCGCGACTTCGACAAGAGACCCCTGGCCGGGGAGCAAGCCGCCAAAGACGGTTCCGTCGGCCAAGACCACGATAACTCCGGGATTCAGAGCCCCCACAGCGTTTTCAATCGACTGCGAAGAAGTCTCCAGTGTCACGGTGAGGGCGACAAGTGCGGCCGCAGACTGCGCCTGCCGCTCTGTCGCCACTCTTGCCCGATCTTCGGCCTGCCGGCGAACCAGGAGGCCAAGGGGGACGATGAGAGAGATTACGATCAGCACCGTTGTCGCCAGGCTGAGGATCACCAGCTTTCGTCTCACCCCGAAGGATCGACGAGCTTCACACCCACGCCATGGACTGTGTGGAGAAAGTGAGGCTCTTGCGCACTTTCTCCGAGCTTCGACCTGAGCCAGGACAGATGGACATCAACGGTCCGCTCCGATCCGCCATAGGGCTCCCTCCAGACCTCAGCCAGCAGTTCCCGCTTGCTCACGACCTCGCCAGGTCTGGCGGCGAGCGCGTGGAGCAGGTCGAATTCCTTTGGGCTCAGCTCGAGCTGGTCACCGGCCAGGGTTGCTTCGCGAGAAACGGCGTCCAGCATCAAATCGCCCACCTGAATCGGCCCGTCTGTGTCCGCCGCCAATCTCCGACGCAACACGGCTCTCACCCTTGCCTCGAGTTGTGTCAGAGAAAATGGCTTTGTCAGATAGTCGTCAGCGCCGGCATCGAGAGTCTTGACCACGACGTCATCTGCCCCTCTGGCGGTGATGATGATTATGGGAACCTCGCTCACAGAACGAATCATGCGGAGAAGTTCGGTCCCGTCGAGGTCGGGGAGGCCGAGGTCCATCACGACGAGATCGGGGGCGCCCTTCACGGTTAACTGAAGACCCTCCATCGCCATAGCGGCACTCTCAACATCGTGGCCTTGCTCGGATAGCGCACGGGCCACCAGACGCCGAATTTCCACATCATCTTCGATCAGGACGATCTTGGCCACGGCTGCCAGGTTATATGCCGCTTGGATCGACAACCTCCTCCTTGAGGGAACCTTGACTACTCGTTGACTAGCAAAGAACCCCGGGCCTGAGAGAATCATCACATGAGACGACTGGCCTTGATTGGCGGATGGCTTGGGGTTGTGGTTCTGACCACAGCCCTCACCTGGCAGATCGTCAGCGCCGCCGATGACCGGGTGAGCGAGCGCCCTTCGTCACCTCTCAACGTGGCCGCCCCGCAACTCGAACCAAGTGGTGGGCTGACTACGACAACACTGCAGACGCCGACCACGGTGGTGACCCCGGTGACAACCTCGACGCCAACGGCCACGACGGTTCCCGGTGCGACCACAAACACAACCGGATCGAAATCAACCAGCACCTCTGCTCCAGCCTCGACGACGACATCCACGGTCGTTGAGTGGATGGTGAAAACAACCTCAACCAATGGAGGCACCGTTGTCGTCAAGTACCGGCCCAATGAGGTTGTTATCCAAGCAGCATCACCCGCGGCCGGCTTTCGGGTCGAGGTCGATAAGGCGGGGCCACCCGAGGTCAGGGTCGAGTTCGAAAGCGAGAACCTCAAGGTCGAATTCCGGGCCAGATGGAGTAACGGCGAGCTCGACATCGAGATCACAGAGTCGGGCGAGGGCTGAACGTCTCGCCCGGACAGCCTCGGGGCTACGTTCCCGGTGCGTACTCCTCGCAGTACTCGAGGTCGTCGCCACACAGGATGATCGTGTAGTCGATGATCTCGAGGAACCCGTCGTTGTGGATGATCCTGATCCCCTGGATCATCCCTCCACCCGGACCGACCCGGTTGGCACCTACCAGCACCTGGGTTCGGTGGGCCGGCTCGGAGTCGTCACAAATCGTGGAGACGACCGCTCCCCCTATCCCCGTCAATGTGTCCTCGCTCAGGCCGGTCGGAGGGAATCCGTCCACGGCCCCGACATAACCGTCGTT
>JAZFTN010000029.1:0-5456 GCA_036446715.1 Acidimicrobiia bacterium
CATGACAATTCGGGTCGCAGGCGCCCAAATGAATCTGACGGTGGGCGACATCTCGGGCAACGAGGCTGCGATTGCCAACGCAATGACCCTGGCGGCGGAGGCGGACGCAGAGGTGCTTCTCGTCCCCGAGCTTGCACTGACCGGTTATCCCCCTGAAGACCTGGTGCATCGTCGCGACTTCGTGGATGCCAACCTGGCCGCACTCCATCGACTGGCGGCTTCCGCTACCCACGTCACCACGATCGTCGGCTTCGTCGACCGGGCATCCGATGCGACAAGGGGTGCGGCCGACTCGGAAGCAAGGCTGGTGGCCAACGCCGCGGCGGTTCTTGGCAACGGTGCCGTCTTGGGGATCTATCACAAGGTTCTGCTGCCGAACTACGGAGTCTTCGATGAGGACAGGTACTTCTCGGTTGGAACCGATCCAGGTCAGACCTGGCGAATCGGCGATGTGTCGATCGGCTTGTCCATCTGCGAGGACATCTGGCTACCCAATGGGCCACCAAGCCAACAGGCGGAGCGAGGAGCGCAGATTCTCCTCAATATCAATGCGTCCCCGTTTCACCGCGGAAAGGCTGCTGAGCGGGAGGAAATGCTCGCGACCCGCGCCAGGGATGCGGGTATGCCTGTCATCTATCTGAATCTGGTCGGTGGTCAGGACGAGCTCGTGTTCGATGGAGCATCGGTGGTGCTCGACGGGAAAGGGATGGTCATCCATCGCTCCGCCCAGTTCGAAGAGGACTTCTTCGTCGTGGACGTCCCTACCGGGGATGCAATGGCTTCACCAGGCTCGATATCTCCCCTTCTCGAGCCTACCGAGGAGATGTATCGCGCCTTGACGGTCGGTCTCACCGACTACGTAGCCAAGAACGGTTTCAAGAGTGTCGTCATCGGTCTCTCCGGCGGTGTCGACTCGGCCCTCACCGCCGTCATTGCCGCAGACGCCCTCGGACCTGACTCGGTGCAGGGAATTGCGATGCCGTCGCGGTTCTCCTCGGACCACTCATTGGCGGATGCCCGCTCTCTGGCGGAGAATCTCGGAATCAAGTTCGACGTCGTACCCATAGATGGCGTATACGAGGCCCATCTCGATTCACTCTCGGCATTCTTCGAAGGCACCGAGTTCGGGGTTGCCGAGGAGAATCTCCAGGCCAGGTCGCGGGGAGCGACCCTGATGGCCATCTCGAACAAGTTCGGCCCGATGGTTGTGGCCACCGGCAACAAATCGGAGATGGCAACCGGTTATGCCACCCTCTATGGCGACATGGTTGGTGGCTATTCGGTTCTCAAGGATGTGTTCAAGACGTCGGTGTACGAGTTGGCTCGCTGGCGGAACAAAGACCGTGAGGTGATCCCGCAGAACACGATTGACAAGCCACCTTCGGCGGAACTGCGTCACGATCAAAAGGATTCGGATTCACTTCCGCCCTACGAGGTCCTTGACGCGATTCTCGAGCGCTACGTGGAGCGAGACATGGGTACCGAGGAGATCGTTCTGGCGGGATACGACCAGGATCTGGTTACCCGGGTGGCCCAGATGGTCGATCGCAACGAGTACAAGCGGCGCCAGGCTGCTCCTGGAGTCAAGATCACAACCAAGGCCTTCGGGAAGGACCGGCGTCTCCCCATCACCAACGCCTACCGTCCGGGCGCATGATCGGTCAGGTTCTGATCAATGGCGAGCTCAGCGACGGCCGTATCCCGGTCACCGACTCGTCCGTTCTTCGTGGTGACGGGTGTTTTGAGGTAATCAGGGCCTACGACGGGCGACCATTCGGGATTGACGCCCACCTCGATCGATTGGAGGCGAGCGCCCGCCGTCTCGAGATCGATCTTCCCGATCGTGGTGAGATCTCGAGTTGGATAACGGGCACGGCCGAGAGTTTGGGGGATTGCTACGTCCGCGTGGTCGTTACCCGTGGATCCAGTGTTCCTGGTGAGGACGAGATACCCCAGGTGATCGTCTTCGGATACCGATGGGCTATTGACTCCGGACCAGTTCGGCTTTTCCCGGTCGAGGCGCCGTGGCACGCTGCCGGGGTGGAGTGGGATCTCGCCGGCGCCAAGATTCTCTCTTATGCCCCAAATCTCGCTGCGACCAGAAAGGCTAGGAAAGAAGGTTTCGACGACGCTCTGTTGGTCACTACCGACGGGCGGGTTCTGGAAGGGTCAACGTTTTCGATCGCCTGGGTCATCGATGACGCGATTGAGACACCAACGCTCGCTCTGGGGATTCTCGACTCGATAACCCGTCGACTCGTATTGGAGGCTGCCCGTGGGCTCGGCATCGAAGTGTCGGAAGGCTCATGGGCACTGGATCGTCTTGGCGATGCCGTTGAGGTAATGGCCCTCTCCACCGTTCGTGAGGTGCAATCTGTCAGCCAGGTTGGGAAGGTGTCCTTTCGGTCCGGACCTATCACAGACCGTCTCGCTTCGGCCTTCGAAGCGGTTACGCGTCAGGCGTCGAAACCCGGGAACTAGTGGTCTGTCGCACAAATGGTGTCAGGGCGTCTCCGAGGCATCGGCGTTCGAATCGCAAGGACGCACAACGAAGGCGCACTTGTAGGTGCGTCGAGGCGGAGGACACCGCGAGCGGCGTCGAGGGCCGGAGAGACCCGGCAATCATTTGTAAGATGGGCCACTAGCGCTGCCACCGGTTACGTTGGGGTGTCATGATGTCCCGAACTCTGATCTTGCTTCTCGTTGCCTTTGCAATGCTGGTCGCTGCTTGCGATGGCGAGCAAGCGGAGCTCTCGACGACCTCCTCTTTGATCACTGGAACCACCGAAACGCCGGTTCAGGTGACCACTACAACGCTCGAGCAGGACATCACAACAACGACAATCCTCCGTGGCGAGACTGTGGCGAGTTATGAGATAACAGTTCGAATCTCCACAGACAACGGAGAGATCTTCTACGTCGTGATCCCCCCCGGCGCCTACACCGATGTCGATCTGGAGAACTTCGTAGGAGACCTGTTGGAAGCCAATCCTGGCCTGTGGGGGGCCGAGGTCTTCGATGATGAGGCCGCGGTTCAGGCCTTCGTGATCTCGGAGGATCAGCGAACGGAGGAGCAGCAGGCCCTTCTCGACGAAAACCACTTTGTCAGCCTCATCGGTGGTGACACCATGAAGTTCCAAGGCCCGTTTGCGGAGTTCGGCGAGTTCGTCATCGGCAGCTAGTGGTCTGTCGCACAAATGGTGTCAGGGTGTCTCCGAGGCATCGGCGTTCGATTCGCAAGGACGCACAACGAAGGCGCACCTGTAGGTGCGTCGAGGCGGAGGACACCGCGAGCGGCGTCGAGGGCCGGAGAGACCCGGCAATCATCTGTAAGACGGGCCACTAGGGCCGAAAGTCCCAACGCGGGGATCGAGCAGCTACCCGTGACACCATCCGAAGGATCGTCGGCAAGGTCCGTTTGCCGGTGACCAGGAACGGGACGCTCCCATACGTTGATCGGTAGATGTCTATCCCCGCCGCGTCTTCGTGGCGGGCAGATCACCAGGAGGTGGACCATGAGAGCCAGATGGCTGTCGATCATCGGTGTTCTTGCCCTGATTGTTGCTTCGTGCAGCAATGGCGACTCGATCGATACGACGACGACCGCGACTGATGTTCCGACCACGATTGTGACCAACGTGACGGACGCCCCGACGACAACACAACCAGTCGAGACAACGACGACAACAGAGGAGCCTCATCCTCCCGAGGCGGCGATGCGGTCGTTGGATGCTCCGGTGGCGGCGATCACTGTTGATGGTGATTTGTCGGATTGGAGTGAGGTTGCTGGTTTGTCGTTGACGTTGGAGCCGATCGTGGCCGACGCTGACGAGCCGATCGAGGACAAGGACATCACCATCAGGATGGCCCATGACGGCGACTTGTTGTACACGCTGTTCACCGTTGAGGATGACTACGACTGGAATCCCGATGATCACAATCTGTCGGCTGCGCTTGCGGTGATGTTTCCCGTCGATACCGGTGGTCCGCATATGGGCGCCGACGACGAGGAGGGCGAGAACTCGACTGGAATGGTCGACATCTGGCATTGGGAGCTCGACTGTGCTGCCGGTGAATTGAACGGTGGCGGTGCCGGGCACCCGGCCGGTGATGGCAAGGATCCCGGCAACGACTCCGTCTGCAACATGGACGACGAGTGGGCGACTGACGCCGAGACCCGTGAGGACGACAACACCGCTACCGGTGAGAACTCCTTGACTGGTGTGTGGTGGCATTCGAACCCGGTCGACGGTGAACCCGGCACCTGGTATTTCGAAATGTCTCGTCCGCTACAGACCGGTGACGAGCAGGACGGCCAGTTCACGGTCGGTGAGCCGACGTTGCTGGCACTGGCCTACTGGGACGCCGACTTCGGTCCCGACGGTTGGGACGACTCGACCCATGTCCAGTCCTCCAACCAGGGCTGGATCCAGATCAACATCAGATAGAACCCGGCCGTGCGCAAGGACAATCGTGAGAGGTCGGCAATGAAGACCAGCGTAATGCTCCTCTCCATTGCCATCGGGGGCGTCGTTGCGGCGACGTCTCCGAGCCTCACACCTGTTCTGCGCGGTGTCGGCGGGGCGGTTGCCGTGTCGGCGCTTCTTGTGCTGATTGTCACTCGTCGGCGGTCGCGCCTGCATGCAACTTCGGGCGAACCAGGTGTGGACTCTCCGTCGGCACACGGCTCCTTTCTGAGAATCACCACCAATACCACTCAGACCGGTGACCCACAACGACGGGCCGCGATCAAGATGCTTGGCCTCGGCGCCCTCGGGGCTCTTCCTGTATTGGCCGCACCGGGTGTGGTGGATCGGATCGTTGCCGGCCCAGGCTCTGGCCAAGCCGGGATGGCACAGGCGATCTCTGCCACCACGAAGGACGGTCGTATCCGGCAGTGGACCATGTTCATTGACCTGCGGTACTGCGACGGGTGTCAGAGTCAGGGGACCGCCCCCCAATGCACCACGGCGTGCATCGAGGGGCACTACGCCCCCCAGCCGATGGAGTGGATCGAGGTCTACGAGGGTGACCTCGCCGGAGGCGGGACACAGTTCATTCCGACACCGTGCCAGCAATGCCAGAATCCGCCTTGCGTGAACGTCTGCCCGGTCGGGGCCACGTTCTCTTCGCCAGAGGGCACAGTTCTCATCGATCAGGAGCGCTGCATCGGCTGCCGAATATGCATGGCGGCCTGCCCCTACGATCGCCGCTTCTTCAACTGGGGGACTCCACCCATCCCTCCCGAAGCCGCCCTGGCTGATTACTCGCCCGACACTCAGACGCCGGCGACTCGCGGAACGGTCATGAAGTGCGATTTCTGTCCCGACATGGTCCGTGACGGAACACTGCCGTTCTGCATCCAGGCGTGCCCAAACGACGCCATCTGGTATGGCGATCTGGAAGAGAACATCGCCACCAACGGCAGGGAGATCGTCAGTGCCTCGCGGTTCCTC
>JAZFTN010000030.1:0-4180 GCA_036446715.1 Acidimicrobiia bacterium
TCGGGAGACCGCCCACCACCATGTAGGCGTCCCCGATGGTCTTCACCTTCTCTACCCCCAGATCGATCGCCAGGGAGTCGAAGGCGCTGAAGAGACGATTGAGATTCTGGACCAGCTTCTTTGCCGATATCTGGGCCGACAAGGCGGTGAACCCGACCAGATCGGCGAACAGCACAGTGACGTCTGAGAAGCCGTCGGCGATCGTGCTCTCACCCTGCTTGAGGCGGTCGGCGATGGGTTCGGGGAGAATGTTCAGGAGCAGCCTCTCGGACTGCTCACGTTCAATTTTCAGCTGCTCGAGGTACTCCTGCTCACGGTCCCGCAACCGCTTCTTTTCAAGCGAGGAGCCGATCCGGGCTCTCAGCAGCACTGGGTCAAACGGCTTCGGGAGAAAGTCGTCAGCTCCCATCTCGATGCACCGCGCCACGCTGTCGGTCTGATCGAGCGCAGACAACATGATCACTGGGATATGGCACAGCTTTTCATCGGCCTGCAACAACTGGAGTGCCTGGTAGCCGTCCATCACCGGCATGATGATGTCGAGCAGGATCACATCGAAGCTCGACCGGCGCACCAAGTCGAGAGCTTCCTCACCGTTCTTCGCCATCTCAAAGGTGTGGCCCTCAAACTCGAGCCTCCGCGACAGCAGGTCGCGATTCGTCTCGTCGTCATCGACGAGGAGAATGTGGCCCGGAGCCTCCAGCTCGGTTGTGCGGACCGCGTCAAGCTGGTGGAGAGTTGCTACAACGCCTTTGATCATGCTCGATTGCTCAGACCGCCCTGCCTCGGTATCGGCTATCCCGGCCTTGTCGGTTCCGAAAGCAATAATGTCGTCGATCAAATCGGTCATTTGCATCGCGGACGTCTTGATACGTTCGAGATCGGAAATCGCGCCTTTATGCAGTTCGGCCTCATCCTCGATGAGCATCTCGGCGTACCCAACCACGGCGCTGATGTCGTTCCGGAGCTCGAGACGAATTTGCTCACCGAGCGATGCCATGTCCGACATGTCGAGTTCGCCGGACTCGACCTTCTCCGCGCTCAGGGTCTCGTTGACTGTCGCAAGCAGGGATCGACCGGCGCTGGAGATCTTCTCGAGGTCTTCCGCCCAGGGCTTGTCGTTGTCCTGTGCGTCCTCGAGTAGCAACTGGCTGTAGCCGATAATGGCATTGATGGGCGTGCGGAGATCGTGGCTCTTGGCGGCGATGAATACCTCACGGGCACGCTGGTCCGCCGCCGGCTGACCGGCCTCCTTCGTAAGATCAGCGGACATGGCTTCGGTCATACCCGAGTTTCTCCAGCATTAGCGCGCCTAGCCGGGGCTGAGTGCCTCAATCTTGCCGATAAGCCGTGTGAACTCGACAGGCTTTGTGTCGTAGTCATCGCACCCTGCGTCGAGGCTCTTCTGACGGTCACCTACCAAAGCATGGGCCGTCAGAGCGATAATCGGGATGGAGGCTGTGGAATCATTCGATTTGAGACGACGCGCTGCCTCCCACCCATCCAACACCGGCAGGCTCATATCGAGCAGGATCAGGCCCGGGTCCTCGGATGATGCCATGTCCACCCCCTCCTGGCCGTCAACTGCCATCACGACGTCATATCCGCGCTTCATGAGGCGTCGAGAAAGCATGTCACGGTTCATCTCGTTGTCTTCAACCAACAGGATCTTCATGCCACCTCATCTTGGGATTGTGGGACCAGCCACCGCTGATAGGACGACGGGCACCCGATACGCGGTCGCGTCTCTTTGTTGCCAATCACCCTAATTGAACTCACGCTGCGTGGGCCTTGGAGAATACTCACCCTCTCAACGACGGTTATCGGCAGGTGTCAAGCCGTGAGCCACTCCCTTCACAAGCGCCCAACTCACTTTTCTTCGCTCCGAATCCGTTGCTGGCGGGGAAGAATCACGCCTATACACGCTCCTACGGCAGCGGCTCTCTAGAACTGACGGACGATGGACGCGCGATGAAATCAAGCTCAACACTAAGGGCACAAGACGGCACTTATTGGCGGCTGTCCCAGGGCGTCACGAACCGCACATAATGCCGGTTATGTGCGGGTGTTTCAGCCAACACTGGGGTGGTGTGGGGGTCGTTATGTGCTCTCTGGTGGCTGTGAACGGCAGGTGGAGGGTCTGGGAGACGATGTGAGCAGTTTGAAGGCGTAAGCAGCGCCAGAGACCTCCCTGGAGAGGGAGGTTTCTGGCGTCTAGGTAGTCGTTGTGGGAGCGAGGCTCAGCACGCCTCCTGATGCTGGTGGCCGTTCGCTTGAGCCTCCCAAGCGTCGATCGGGGAGTGCACTGGGCAGGCGATCTGGTCGTCCCGTTGGCGCAGCCAGTTTGATACGGCGAACAGTTCGCATCCGGCGTAGCCGGAGGCGGCGGCCAGTATTTGGGTGGCGCCAGCGAAAAGCAGAGTCGGCAGTGGCGCCAAGCTGAACGCTACTGTCCAGATGAGGATGTTCAGGGCGTAGCCTCCCGGGCCGACAAGGCGCAACGGGCGAGCATCCGGCCCGCGCAGTGCCAATGCCAGGGACACGGCAGCCGGGAAGACAACCAGTCCGATGACGGCGTCGTCCCCGCCGACGCCCTGCCATAACGCCCAAGAAACGAAGACGATGCCGAGGACCAGCCGGGACGCGGTGCCCCAGTTGCCAATCCGTCGGACCGATGTTGTTTCGGTGAGCTGAGTGTTAGTTGACATGATTTCGACCTCCTGATGGTGTTGTGTCTTTGGGGTAGTGCTTCATATTGATTTCTTTGGTTGCGAGCTCGGGGCCCGCGACTGGATCTCAGCTTGGACGAACTCCTGAACACCGGGTCCGCCGGTGAGCCGCAGCTCAACGTGGTCGGCACCGGCGTCCAAGCGAATAGCGAAGTCAAAGAACGGACAGCACAGTCTCTCCATTGTGATGAACTCCGCCAACTTGACGACTGTTTCAGCGTCGGCGGCATAACGGATGGCGAAACCACCTGAGACCGGTTCGGCGCTCAATGCCGCCGACTCGACGTGCTGTGACACCACCCGATACCGGGCCCTCTGCGTTTCGTCCATGCTCATCATGTCTCGGTCACAGGCGATGCTTTGTTCCATGGTTGTCTCCTCTCGTCTTTGCGGACCGAAGTCCGGTGGACAGAGACCAACCTACGACTTAAAGTCGGGTTCAAGTCAAGAAGTTTCTTGGAGAAAATCGTGAGACCAGTAATCGACACGCGACTACCGATCGGAGAGGTGGCCGCCCAAGCCGGAATACCCACCTCCACCATCCGCTATTACGAAAAGCAAGGGGTGTTGCCGCCCGCGGAACGGGTCAACGGCAGGCGCCGCTACGACTCCGACATGGCGACCTACCTCGCGGTGATCGACCTGGCTAAACAGGCCGGGTTCAGCCTCGAGGAGATCAAGACCCTCCTCTACGGGTTCTCCGACGACACTCCCCCCTCCAAGCGGTGGAAAGCCCTCGCCGGCAGCAAACTCGCCGAAATCGACCAACGTATGGAGCAACTCGCGGCGATGAAGCTCCTACTCCAAGAAGGCCTCGACTGCGAATGCCTGCGACTAGATGACTGCGCCGTCCTCCTAACTCACCTTTCGGATCGCCGCGCACGTCCGAACCTACACCACCCAATGAGTCATATCAGTGGCCGCACATAACGGCTGCTTATGTGCGGTTTGAATTTCGGTCCACTGTCCGGTAAGCCCGGTTAGGTGGCTCGTTCGACTAGACGAGCTGCCAAGGGGGTCACTAGCTGTGATCCCCGCAGTGAGGTCTTCCACCGCACAGGTATCCCATCGATTCCGTGTCGTATTCCGGCGATGCCGCCGGCAACGCAGGCGGTGGTATCGGTGTCGTTCCCAAGTTGCACGGCGGCCTTTACGGTCGTCTCATAGTCAGGTTGTTCGCAGACCAACCGGGCTGAGTGGAGGCAATCCACTACATAGCCTGTTCCTTCACCACCCAGGGCGCGATCGGGATCCACGTGGTTCTCCAATTCGTGCTGATGTTCGGGAGCGTCTTTGTAGATGAGACGAAGGGTTTCAACGGCGGACGTCCAAGTGTCCGTCTCGCTTTCGAGTTCGCGTCTAGCCCAAAGGCTGTAGAGAGCGCAACACACCTGCGAACGGACATGGGGATGGGTGATCCGCGACTGCAGATGAGCGTCGGCAACAAGCTC
>JAZFTN010000031.1:0-10701 GCA_036446715.1 Acidimicrobiia bacterium
CTTGTCCCCCCCGGCGTATGCGATTATCAGGTAGTCGCGCTCGATCCCGACCATCGTCCGGGTGACCAATCCCTCGAATCGGCCAATGCCGTGCTGGAAATGAACGACATAATCGCCTTCGGTGAGGTCCTGGTATTGCTGCCGCGGCGGCGAGGCTATTCGCCCCGTCCTGCGATGAGCCCGGCGTCTCCCCGCTATCTCCTGCTCGCCCAGCACCGCCACACTGAGGCCCGGGGCGACAAATCCCTTGTGTATGCCAACCGAAACGACGGCCGATCGGAGACTGGTCAAAGCATCGAGTTGATCGATTGCGAGACCCTGATCTGCAAGGGTTCTCGCGACACGGTCGGCGGCCGTCTCCCCATCCATCGCGACCACAACCGATATCCCTCGCTGAAACAGCCGGCTCAGTCCGGCAGCCACCGACTCGGGGTCACCCGCGGTGGCGTCGAGAGAGGTGATCTCCAACACCGTGTCACCGGGTCCTGTCGGCGACGATGGGACGCGGAGATGAGCTCTCCCCCTAATGGTGCTCTCCAGATCGAGAAAGAGGGCCGGATGATCTCCCGCCTCGGGCGCCGCCTCGCCCCAGGTGGGAGCCAGCGCCGCAGCCAACTCGGCCTCTTCTTTGATCAGATCGCGGCAGCGATCGAGGCTGCGAGTCGGGTCGACGAGAACAAGGTTCCCGGAAGACCGAAGCTCGTCGAGCATGCAGCGCTCGTCGGCGAGCCACGGAAGCCACGACTCGATGCCAGGGAACAACTGACCCTCTGCGATTCGATCCCACGTCGAGCCGGCCCAAGCCTCGCTCGTCACCAAGGATGCCGCACGCTCCCGGAGATCGGTGTCGGGTCTCACCTCCCTGGCCGGGTAGGCGACGAAGCTGTCCACCGGGTCCAGTGACCTCTGGGTCGCGACCGAGAATCGCCTTATCTCGTCGAGCTGGTTCCCCCAGAAGTCGAGACGGATCGGTTGCTCGGACTGAGCGGGGAAAACATCGACAATCCCGCCTCTGATCGCGAACTCGCCTCGTGCCTCGACACGGTCGGTGCGGTGATAGCCGGCTCTGGCAAGGTCTCGTGTGAGGCCATCCATCTCGATCTCGTCACCGGGATTCAACAAAAGGGGAGTGACGTCCGAGACGCTGATCCGCTGAATGGCGCTTCTGACGCTGGCAACGATGATGACCGGTGAACCGGAGACCAGTTGATGACGCGCTTGCGCGCGCATCGCCATGGTCGCCGTATTGGGCGAGACGTGCTCGAAGGGCAGGGTCTCCCAGGCCGGGGCGAACACGACTTCGCTGGTGAAGAGATTGAGGTCGTCGACCAGCTCCTCGGCGTCACTCTCCCCCGGCAGGATCACCAGCAGGGTCTCACCGAGACTCTCGAAGAGACCGGCCATCGCATACGCCCTTCCCCCGGGGGCAACCGCCCAGACGGAGTCGAGATCGGGCAGGGGCGCAGAACGCCAACTGGCAAGGAGAGGTGAGAGAGGTGCGGTCATCCGAATCGGCGATGGTACCGGGGAAGCTGGATCTTCAGCTAGGGAGGTTTTCCGGTGACATAGATGTGTCCGAGTGTGGTGGTCCAGGTGTAGCTGCCGTCCGGGTTACGTCTGGTCTTCCATCCGCCGTGGTCTTTGAGCCTGTGATCATGACGACACAAGAGATCATTGTTGTGATCGTCGGTTTTGCCGCCGTCTACCCACCGTTGGCGGTGGTCGATGTCACAGGAAGTGGCACCCATGCGGCATCCCGATCCCCATACAGGTCTCATCCCTGGTCTCCACGAATCTCCTCAACGCTGTGGTGGCGGTTCGTGAGGGGGTTCCGATGAGCACTCCGCCTTCGGGTGTGGTGATCTTGTAGCGGAGTCCGACACCAAGGTGGTCTTCGAGCACTTGTCGGGCGATGTCTGAGATGACCGGACCCAACCCGGGAATCTCGGCAGCCTGTTCGGCCAGGCCGGCGAGGGTTTCGAGACTGGCGGTCATGGTAATCACCCCACCACCTGAGATCTTCTGATCATGTCTACCGAGAAGTTGATCTATGTAGATGTCTGCTCGTAGCTGATCCATGGTCCTTGGATCACCGAAACGCTTCAACTGGCGGGCGAGGACTTCGATGCGACCCCGTATCGCGGCGACCTTGTTTGGTGGGAGATCCAGTCCGTAGAGGTTGGCTGCCCCTTCAGGATTAGACCTGGACTCGACACGACGTTCCGCCAGCCGATCCTCATAACGCTTCGCCGCTTCCTCGGGATCGGCTTCGATGCACAATCGTTGGAGACAGGCCCGCAGTTGGCCGGTAGTCAACCCGGATGCTTCTTCGAGGATCTGATCGACCACCAGGCCGGCAGTTTCGATGTCGAGGTGGGCAATCCCGTAGATGATGGCTTTGGCCTTGCGAACATCGATCCGACCCACGTGGAGTGCAGAGAACACCTGAGGGAACCGTTCATAGATGTCGGTGGCAAAATCGAGTTCCGATTCGGCAGCCCTCCGGGTCAAGGTGAGCGCAGCACGGATCTCGTCGGAGGCGTAATCCCAGGCTTCCTCGGACCTGCCCATGTCCGCGTCGGTCCGGTGAGCGACTTCGACCATGTCTGCCGCGAGTTCTGCCTGGAAGTGGGCGATCTGACGGTTGCGGGCCTTCATCACCCGTAGCGTGTCATGACCCGACAACTTCGAGCGGTCGACTCCCGAAAGGATCGCCCCCAGAAAGGGCCCGGGAGGGATCTGTTCCAGATCGGAGGGCACCACATGACGATCCGCCGGTTCCACCCCCACGGGGAGACCCCCGAACTTCGGTGCTTCCTCCGCCGAGAGCCCAACCACAGAAACATCATGATCGAACATATGTTCGACCCTACACTCCGCCACCGGCAAGAACAAGGGGTCCGTTTGGGTTTTTTCGTTGAGTTCGAACCTCGTCCTCGGCTCGGTCTGAAAACGGCTTCCCCTGCCGCCGAGGACCGGGTCAGATCTCCGTCCGGCGGCCAAGCTCGGCGGCAAGCGGTAACAGAACCACCAGCATCACCACCGATGCCAACATGACCATGACGAAAACCTCTCCGTCACTGGCGAAACTCGTTGTGGCGATGAGGAGGGCTGCCGAAAGGTTTCGCTGGGCGGTGCCCAGGCCCGAAACGACCCTGGTGGCTCGATCTTTCCCGCCAAGGAGATACCCCGCAGCCAGGGTGGCGACCAGAAAGAGGATCAAGACGAGATACGCCCCCGTCCCGAAGGAGTCGATCATCGTCGGGAGAACGAGCACCAGGGCGATGACCCCGCCCAGCGCCAGAGCCATCGTCGAGATCTGATTGAGGGCCGGCGCCACGTTCTTGGCGTCGTCATACCTGGCCCGCACCGCCAAAGCCAGACCGAGCGGCAACAGCATCCCCAACAGCAGTGGCTTTGCTATCGCCCAGGCACTCACCTCGACGGAATCGATCAGGGAACCCAAAACCAGAGGGATGAACGCGACTGTCACCACCATGAGGAGAGTCATCAGACCGACGGAGTAGGCGACATCTCCCTTCGCCATCTGCGCAAGCTTGGGGAGAAAAGGGGCGCCTGCGGCGCTTCCGATGAGGATCAGTCCCAACGCAGTCGAATCGCTCAGCCCCACCAGCTCCGCGATTCCCCAGGCGGCAAGTGGCGCCAGAACGAAGTTCGCTATGAGGGCTTGTGCAACCAATCCCGGGTTCTTGAGAGGCTCGATCACCTGAGTCGTCGTGAGGGAGAGCCCCATCGACACCATCGAGGCGAGGACGAAAGTCAGAATCGCCAGATTGGCGATGGTCGCCAGTGTCTCAGTCATCACTCTTGCCCCGTCACAAGGGTTCCCGGCATCATCTCTCCTTCTCAGTGAGGCCCCGACTTGGGGAGACTAATTGCTCGGTTGAAGGAGTCCCTCATCGGCGAACCACTCGATCGTGCGCCGGATCGTCTCCTTTACCGGGGTGTAGTGGAGACCGAGTTCGGTTGTTGCACGACTCCCGTCGCAGTGATGACCGTGGTCGATCACCCGAACCGCCTCCCGGCAGACTGGTGGGCGGCGGCGGACCACCCTGAAGGCCACCTCCACCACCACGGATATGGCGTGGATGACGCCGATCGGGAGAAAACGAGGAGACACCTCGTGATCTGTCACTTCCGACAGCAGAGCGACAGCTTCCCGCATCGTCAGAGTCGCGCCGCTGAGCAGATATCGCTCTCCAGCGGCTCCGCGCCGGGCCGCCAGAAGGTGACCCCGGGCGCAGTCGTCGATATCGACGAGGGAGATTGTGGTATCGATGAGGAAGGGCAACTTCCCCCGAGCGGCATTGAGGATGATCCGGCCCGTTCCCGTCGCCCTTCCCGGGCCCTGAACCGATGACGGGTTGACCGCGACAACGTCCAGGCCGCGCGCCTCCGAAAAGAGAAGTCTTTCGGCTTCGGTCTTGGTTCGCTCGTACTCCGAGAGGTAGAACCCGCGGTGGGTGGTCGATTCGGTTGCGACTTCCCCTTTCCGCTCTCCGATGGTCACTACCGACGAAGTGTGGATCAGTCTCGAAACTCCTGCTTCCCGGCAGGCATTCATCACCAGTCGGGTTCCTTCCACGTTGACCCGCCACATATGGTTCGGGTCCCTGGTGCACATCGCGTTCACTCCGGCAACGTGGAACACCCACTCGCAACCGTCGACCAGCGCGCGAACGCTGTCGTAGTCGAGGACATCACCGGGGACGGGCGTTGCCCCGAGAGAGGCCACCTTGGACCCGGATCGCGTCGAGCGGGCAAGAGCCCTGACTTCGAATCCGGACTCAACGAGATGGCTGGTAAGCGCCGAGCCGACCACACCTGAGCCGCCGGTGATGGCGACCCTCACGTCTTGACTTCGGTTGGCTCCGTTCGGACGGTGTGCCAGAAAGCGACCATGTACCCCGACGCCGATCCAATCGTGGCGATCACCGCGAAGAGCATCGCCCACTGGTCCAGGTACCAGGGTCCCCATGGCTCCGGGAGGCGAACGAATGCAAGGAAAATGGCCAGGAATTGGGCCACCGTCTTGATCTTCCCCCAGGTCGAGGGTTTTATCAGTCCGCCTCGCTGGGCGACAACACCCCTCAGTGCCATCACCGCGAACTCCCTGAAGATGAGGATCGCCGCAGGCCAGATGGAGACTCTGCCGACCGAAACGAGGGCGAGGAGCGTGCCGGTGACAAGGATCTTGTCGGCCGTGGTGTCGAGAAAGCCCCCGAGAACAGTCTCATCCGAATAGCGGCGCGCCAGGTAGCCGTCGAGGAAATCGGTAAACGCGGCCACTGCGAAAATTCCTGCCGCTATGACGAAATGGTTTTCGATCCTGTCGGCCCGCGTGAAGGCCATGATCGGCAAGACCATGAGGATCCGAGCAAGCCCCAACGCATTCGGAACGGAGATATCGCCTCCTCGACTAAGGCCTGCCGATCATAAGCACGCTCACGGTCGCTGCGGTGGCCGCAGCACTAGACCCAGTCGAGAGAACGATCGATCGCCTGGCGCCAACGACCCTGTAACCGCTTGCGTTCATCAGACGACATGTCAGGCACCCATCGCTCGGATTCGACCCATCGCGAGGTGAGTTCATCGAAATCGGACCAGAACCCCACGGCGAGACCGGCGGCGTAGGCCGCGCCCAACGCAGTCGTCTCTGCGATGGTGGGCCGGACCACCTCCACCCCAAGCAGATCGGCCTGGAATTGCATTAGAAGCGAATTGTGCGTCATGCCACCGTCAACCCTCAGTTCGACCAGATTCACCCCGGAATCTGCCGTCATGGCATCGAGGACGTCTTTTGTCTGATAGGCGGTCGACTCGAGGGCGGCGCGAGCGATGTGGCCTTTGTTGGCGAAACGAGTCAAGCCGGTGATCACCCCTCTGGCGTCCGGTCGCCAGTGAGGTGCAAAAAGGCCGGAGAATGCCGGAACGAAGTAGACATCTCCGTTGTCCTCGACCGAGAGAGCCAGATCCTCGACCTCGGATGCTTCGGTGATGATCCCGATATTGTCCCGGAGCCATTGCACCAGGGATCCGGTGACGGCAACCGAGCCTTCCAGGGCATACACAGTTTCATCGCCATCGATTCGATACGCCACAGTGCTGAGAAGACCAGACTCTGACGGAACCGGATCGGTGCCGGTGTTCATCAGCATGAAGTTGCCCGTGCCGTAGGTGTTCTTGGCGTCTCCTGGCTTGAAACAGACCTGCCCAAACAGGGCCGCCTGCTGGTCGCCGAGAATCGCAGTGAGCGGAACACCCTCTAGCAGTCCGGCACATGATCCGATGTGGCCGACCGAGGCAACGATCTCTGGAAGCATGTGAGTGGGGACGCCGAACTCCATCAGCAGGTCCGAGTCCCAGGTGGTTGTGACCAGGTCCATCAGCATGGTTCTGGACGCGTTGGTCACATCGGTCACATGTTGGCCACCTTCGGTGCCACCGGTCAGGTTCCACGCCACCCACGAGTCGATCGTGCCGAACGCAAGCTCACCGCTCGCAGCTCGGTCTCCCAGGTCGTGTTCATCGAGAAGCCACCGCACTTTCGGGCCGGCGAAATAGGTTGCCAGAGGAAGACCCGTCCTCGCCCGGAAACGATCAGGTCCCTCGGCCGCCTCGAGCGACTTACAGAGGCCCGCCGTTCGAGTGTCCTGCCAGACGATTGCATTGGCTACCGGCTCCCCTGTGGAACGATCCCAAACAACGGTGGTCTCTCGCTGGTTGGTGATCCCCACGGCTGCCAGGTCGCCGGGCCCAAGACCGGCCCGGGAAAGGGCTCCCTCGATCACCGACTCCGTGTTCATCCAGATTTCGGCTGGGTCATGCTCCACCCATCCCGGTTCGGGGAAGATCTGACTGTGCTCCTTCTGATCAAACGAGATCACAGATCCGGCATGATCAAACACCATGAATCGCGTGGATGTCGTGCCCTGATCGAGAGCGCCCACGTATTCAGGCATCTCGACCCCGATGTGCCGCGTTCTCTTGGGCACGGTCCCTGTTGCCGAGCCACTGTTCTACGACGTCAGCCGCATCTTCCACCAGCAACCCGACCTCGGAACGCTCACCCTTCGAGAAAGGGCGCAAGACAAAGTCTGCGGGATCCATGGAGCCGGGGGGTCGTCCCACCCCGATCTTGAGTCTCGAGAACTCCTTGGTACCGAGGGACTTCTCGACCGATCGAATCCCGTTGTGGCCCCCACTGCCCCCGGCCACCTGAATACGGAGACGACCAAAGGCCAGGTCGATGTCGTCGTGAATCACCAGCAGATCCGCCGAAACCACCTTGTAGTAGGCCAGTGCAGCCTTGACCGCCCCGCCGGACTCGTTCATGTAGGTGTTGGGAGCGAAATAGAGGACTCGGTCTTCGCCGACCCCCGATTGGGCCACCATCCCCCGCACACGCGAAGGCGCCTTGCCAAAAGACTGATCGGCTCGATCGACGACTCGTGCCAGCACATCAAACCCAACGTTATGCCGACTTCGTTCGTAGTCGGCTCCCGGATTGCGAAGTCCGACGACCACCTGCACCGGTTTACTCGGTTGCTTCGGCCTCTTCTTCGTCTTCGGCCTCAGCGTCCTCTTCAGCCTCACCCTCGGCAAGCTCCTCGCCCTCCGCCAACTCTTCTTCCTCGTCGAATTCTGGCTCTTCGACGATCTCGGCCGCAGGAACGGTGACGGACATGATCACGGCATCAGGCTCCTCGAGATAAACGATGCCCTCGAGTGCCGGAAGATCCTCCACACGAAGCGAGCCACCTACCTCGACTTCGGAAACGTCAAGTTCGATGAATGAGGGGATTTCCGTGGGCAACACCTCGATCTGCACAGAGGTCCTTCGCGGGCTGAACACACCACCTTCGATCACACCTGCCGGCGTACCTTCGAACTGGATGGTCACTTCGGCAGTGACCATCTGGCTGAGGTCGACGGTGACAAAATCGACGTGTCGATACTCGTCTCGAAAAGGGTGACGCTCGATGATCCGGGCCATCGTGGTCAACGTGTCACCGCCTTCGATCTCGAGGCTGATGATGGCATTGGAGCCGGCCTCGGTGTGAAGTGCCACCTGGAGGGCATGAGCATCAACAGAAAGAGGCAGAGAATCAACACCCTTGCCGTAGACAACGGCAGGCACCAGGCCCTCGCGGCGAATCCGGCGAGACTCACGCGAGCCGGGCGACCGGCCGGGCAAAGCGCGCAGGCTGATTTCAGACATCAAGAGACTCCTTGGAGAAATGAAGAGGCACACCCAATTATGGCGTCTCCGGGTTGCTACTGCCAGACGAGATCCTCCCAATCCATTCCGAGGTGCCGGCGACGAGCCGCTCGACTGTGGACTCAAACGTCCAGCCTCCTCCCTTCGGGGAATGACTTGCATTTTCGAGAACCTCGACCTCGGCGTTCGGCAGCGAACGGATGTGCTGGTCGAACAGCTCGATTCGCGACAATGCATCCCTGGTTCCGAGAAAGAAGAGGAGCGGCACGGTGACATTCGACAAATGGTCGATGCGGAGCTTTTCAGGCTTGCCTGCCGGGTGCAGCGGGTAGGCGTAAAGGACAATTCCGGCGGTCTTGCCCCCCTCGGCCACCAGCATGGTCGCGATTCGCCCACCCATCGACCTTCCCGCAAGAAAGAGGTTTTCAACCTGGGGACGCAGGAATTCCGCTGCCCCGCGATGACACTCGATCAGCTTCTCGGCGCGATCGGGGCTTTTGGAGCCACGCTCGGTGTAGGGGTAGTTGAAAGTCATCACGGTGTGGCCATCACCAGCAAGACCATCGCGGAGCAAGACCATGAACGGATGGTCCTGGGCTACGCCTGCTCCATGCGCGAGAAGTATCCCGTTGTGTCCATCACCGGTGAGACGCCCGGACACCTCTCCACCGGTCCACGTGATGGTGACTGAATCGGCCATCACTCAAATGTAGGGCATCGAGGTACCGTCTTCTGGATGAAACTGGTCGTTCATGACACAGCCGAGGCAACGGCTGAGGCGGCAGCAATTCGAGTCGCAAGGGTCATCGGCTCCGCGGGCGAGCGGGTCACGCTGGGTCTCGCCGGTGGTTCCACTCCGGCTGCCACATATGCCGCTCTCCGTACTCAACCCGTGGAGTGGGATCGTGTTGATGCCTGGCTATCCGATGAGCGCTGGGTCCAACCGGACCACCAGAGATGCAACGGGCGGATGGCTGCTGAGACCCTGATGGATCACGTCGACGCCCGATTCCATCGGCCGGTGTGGAGCGAGTTGATCGAGCCAAATGACTCCGCCGCTCTCTATGAGTCCACAATCAGGGGAATACTCGGTGACAACAGACCTGATCTGATCCTTCTCGGAATGGGTGACGACGGTCACACGGCGTCACTGTTCCCGGACACCCCGGCCCTTGGAGAGGCCAACAGATGGTTCGTTGCCCAACACGTTCTCCAACAGCAGGAGACCAGAATCACAGCTACCTATCCATTGCTGTGGGCAGCCGAGCTTTTGTTGGTTCTGGTTGTCGGGAAGAGCAAGGCTGAAGCCCTGAAGGAGTCTTTGGCGGGCAGAACACCCGCCGGGAGACTGGGCGAAGGTGATGCGGAGGTCGAATGGTACGTGGACGTCGCCGCAGCTTCGCTGGTCTCCTAGTCATCACTGCCCTCGTTGCGGCGGCGTGTTCGCCCGCGAGCGGGGAAGTCGCCACAACCACCGAAGCAGCGGCATCGTCTTCCACTTCTGAGTCGGCCACCAGCACATCCCTCACGACCACGACCAGCACTACCACGACAACAACACTGCCTCCCACAACGACAACCCTCCCGCCCACGACGACAACGCGCCCGGAACTGCCTGACATCGGAGTCGAGGTGAGGACTCCGGACGGAGAGGGACCGTTCCCGACGGTGGTGTTGGTCCACGGGGGTGGTTGGATCGGTGGAGATACCTCGATCATGCGCTCGCTGGCGATATTCCTGACCGGCGAGGGGTTCTTGACGGTGAACACTTCCTACAAACTCTCCAACGAGAGCCCCGGATTCCCCCAGGCTGTAGATGATGTGGCCTGTGCGGTCAGATACGCCGCCGCTCATCCGGATTCGGACGGGACGGTGGCACTGATCGGGCACTCTGCCGGTGGCCACATATCGGCGATTGTGGCGCTCACCGGCGACCGATACGCCGCCGACTGCCCGATTCCCGGTGCCGGCCTCCCCGACAGATTCGTAGGGCTGGCCGGTCCGTACGATGTCACCCGGCTGGGGATCATCATGCTTCCGTTCTTTGGTGCCGGGCCCACCGCCGAGCCCGACGCCTGGCTCGCCGGCAACCCACAACGACTCACGGATGAGAACACCGACCTCGTCAGTCTGATCATGTACGGCGGAAGCGACGGAATCGTCGACAGTCAGTTCGCCACCGATTTTCACCTGGCACTCAACGACTCCGGATCGGAGTCGTTGCTGGAGGAAGTCGAGGGTGCCCTTCACAACAACATGAGAGACCCTGACTGGGTGGGCGACCTGATCGCGGCGTGGCTGGAACGGTAGCCTCGCAGATACGGCGGTCACATCTCCGTGATGTCCCGGCGGCTCATCCGTGGGCCGAACTTGGGTTCGTGACCGAGGTGGTGAAGAAGTCTGATCACCCGCCCTCGGTTTGGCCGGAACGGCTCGAGAAGCTCCAACATCTCCTCGTC
>JAZFTN010000032.1:0-24310 GCA_036446715.1 Acidimicrobiia bacterium
GAATTCGGACGTGTTCGGGCGGAGAGGCAAGTGGTTATTGGGTCTTAGGCTGGTCAAGTCTGCGATATCAAGCGAGGGTCAAACACGATTTCAGACGCTGAAGCCCGATCTGCCCTGGGACGTGGATTCCCCACCACCCTCACGATCCCGCCGATCCGACGTGGACGCCGTTTATCCATGTCATCGGTTTTGACTTCCGGGCCCGACCACTTCCCGGTTTACAACCAGTTTCCTCGATCGGTGTGCTCGCCCGGTTTGACGTGAGACTGTAATGCCCCTGGTCAACGCGATTTCACCCAACTAGGAACCTGGTGGTGTCCGTGGAGCGATCGGCTGGCTGGGTCGGGAGTCGCAACTCTTGCGCTGGCGCGCTGCTATTCGGCTGCATCACCGATGTGAATCGGCACGTTCTGCTCGCGGGTCGACAACCCACTCTTCGTCCAGGAGTGCCGCACGCACCGCCTTCTGTGCCTCGTAGTCGAGGTTCTCCACCCCGGCACGGCTCTGCAACATTCGCCATGCCTTCCTCCGTTCGACACAGAAGAGGACCATCTGTCTCGACAGGGCAACAGGATCACTGGTGCCGTCACCATTGTCGACCTCGATGTACACCCCGAAATCGGGCACATATGAGATGTGGGTCGGGTCGAGAACCTTTCTTTGAACGACGTCGTCCTGGTTTACCAGCACGAGCATGTCATCCAGGTGAACGAGCTCCGCCGGATCGACACCCCGGCGGAAATGACGTCGGAAGCGGGCCTCGGTCGTAGCCCAATGAGCCACTGTGTAGTGATAGTCCTCAGTGGTTGCCGTCGATCCGACCTTGGCCCAGTCCCGATTGCGGTTGGGGTTGCCCGCCAGGTCAAGAGTCTCCGGATATGTCTCGCCATTGGCCGGGTTGTGGACGAACTGAGGCATACCACGACTGTCCCTCACCCGGTTGGCCTGGACGGTGGCCATGGAGTCCGCGACACCATGCTCGGGCTGACAAGTGGTGAACGACTGGATGAAGGCGGTGCCGCGATAGTCGAGGCCCTCCAGGATCGCCTTGTAGAACTGCGCGGTATTCGCCATCGACACCTGGGCGACATATGCCGATCCGTGACCACCGAGAAACGACTCGGAAACACTCTTCTTCTCGGTGAGCTTGCCCTGCGACGCCACACCGAACTGGTTCATGTCACCGCCACCAAGCATCGGTGTCGAATCCGAATTCTGGCCTCCGGTGTTCGAGTAGACCTGGGTGTCAAGCATGAGGAGCTTCACGTTGGGCCGGTTCTGCAACACCACCTTTGACACGTTCTGGAAGCCGATGTCACCCATGCCGCCGTCACCACCGATGGCCCATGCCTTGGGGAGCTCACGAACCTCCTTCGCAGTGAGGGCGGAGTCGGTCATGTGGGTCATCTCGAAGTAGTCGGCCTCGGTGATGACGTCCTCTGATCGTTCCAGGATCCTGTCGGCGAGACGCTCGGGAACTATCGATCTCCTCGAGTGATCCATGATGAAGCTTTCGCCGATCAGCCATGCGACGGTCGAGCCGTCCTGAAACAGTGAGTTCATCCACGGATACGGATGAGGATTGTTGGGCGGGGTGGACCCATACACCGTGTTGCAACCGGTATGGGCGCCCATCGCCATCACGGCCATCCCGTTGGGCAGAGCACCATCGATTGTCTGGAGATCGCGATGATTGAAAGCGTCTTGATACATGCAGACGACCAGCGCGGCAACGACGTCGGCGTCCGTGAGCTCACCGTATGCCTCCAGTCGGGCGGCGGTGTCCTCGTCGGACTCGCCTCCCAGACCCATGATCACGTGGGCGACAGTCCTGCGGAAGATCTCGTACTCGCCCGGACTGCGATCCCTCAGGGCCTCGAGCATGGCCACGCCCTCGTAGTGCAGGATCTCGGCCTTCTTCTCGAGACGGTCTGCCTTGTCGTGGAACAGTGGCCTCATATAGGCCTCGGTGAGACTGGTCACTGCGTGGATGACGGACTTCTCTCCACACCCCGCACAGGCGCCGTCACCGGAGACCAGGGCCTCGTAGTTGCTCCTGACCATGAGGTGGTTCTTGAGGTGGGCAGCCTGTGAGCCAACCGGGTCGTCGGGGTCGAAGCGTCCCAGATACTTGGGTGGTGTGTCGCGGAGCATGTCCAAGAAGTTGGTGCCGCTCACGTGATCGGCGTTGAGCTCGGCTGTCTCCGGTGCCATCTCCAGAGCCTCATAGGGACACTCCATCACACACTCGGCACAGCCCTTGCAGAGGTCAGAAACCATTATCGCGAAGAGGCCGCCGGTGCCCTCCTCCTTACGCTCCATGGAACGGAAAACCGGTGTCGACTTGTGGAACGCAAAGGGAACCCGGTCGAAGAGCTCCATGAACTGGTCGCGGGCGATCTGGTCGATCTCCTCCAGGGCATCGATCTCCGACAGTAGGAGCACGTTGAAAGGGGTAGATCCCTTCTCGGCGACCTCGGCGGTCATCCTTGCCCGGACCCGACTCTCCACACCCGCCAGCTCTGCCAGCAACAGCTTGCGTTGTTTGATGTCCGAGACATAGGCCTTGGCCGAGGTCTGTAGGACGGTCGCTATGTCTTGGGCGGTGTTGGGCAGGGCGGTGTCGGGGCACGCGGTGATGCAATCCATGCAGGCGGTGCAGTTCTCGGCGATCCAGACCGGGGTTTCTCTCCGCGCTACGAACTTGGATGACGTGCGGCCCGTAGCCGCAGCCATGACGCCTACGGACGCCAGGGGCGATGCAGGCTGTTGATAACCCAACCCAGCCCGAAATTCCTTGTCGAACTCCGACATCTTGTTTAGGGAGATCCTCACCGGCTGACCGACTTTGGGTGAGCGAGTGGGCAAGTCCGTCGCACACGAGTCACATGCGATCAGAGCGGGGTTCCTCATCGAGGAGCGGTCAGGAGCGGCTGGGTCGCCGAGGTCGACCTCCTGGACGAGCTCGAAGCCCTTGGTCATGACTGTCATGTTCGATTCGACGACCTCATCCCCAAATCGTCCGAACTTCTTCTCGTATTGGGCTCTCACGATCTCACGGAAACGGGAGTCGGAAACGTCGTAGTCGCCGAGGATTCCCGACACCTTGAAGAAGGCGCCAAGAAACACATTGCCCTGCATTCGCAGCTGTAGGTCTTCGCGGTCGGTCGCCTCGCGTGCGATCTGGAAGCCGGGCAGGGTGAATATGCGGATCTTCTTGTCGATGAGCTCCTGGCGGTAGACCGGAGGAATTTGCTGCCACACCGTTTCCGGGTCCTCCTCGGACTCCCAGACGAAGGTTCCCCCTTCATTGAGTCCGACCAAGGGGTTGGTATGGGTGAACGCCTTGGGATCACAACAGAGCACGACATCCACGTGGTGGAGGTCGCAGTTGACCCGGACCCGCTGTGGGGCAACAACCAGGAAGTAGGCGGTAGGCGCCCCCTTCTTCTCCGATCCATACCGTGGGTTGGCGCTGACGTGGAGCACTTCTTTGGGCCGACCGAAATCGTCGACCTCGTGATGCTCCTCGATCAGATCATCACCAATCGCTCCGATGATCTCGCCGAGATTCTTACCGGTAGTGATCATCCCCCATCCGCCGATCGAGTGGAGACGTACGGCTATGGCACCCTCAGGGAGTAGAGAAGGGGTCCGGTCCGCCACGACGGCGTAGGGGTGGTCGACACCCAGGACGAAGTAAGTCTCGCCGTCGGCGAGCTTCTTCCCATCCTGACGTGCCCGGGCATCGGTGGCGTACTCGTAGGCTCCGACGATGGCCTCAGGCCTGAAGTCCCGCGAGCCCAAGCCATAAGACGCACTGAGCACGAGCGGAACTTCTTCGGGGGCGAGAGCCGGAACGCCATTGTCGAAGCCTTCGTGATGGGCCTCCACACCCTTGGCTAGCGCTGCCCGCAACTCCTTGGTGAGAGGATTGTCGGTCGCCAATGGTTCATCGGTGCGCTCGATGACGATGACTCGTCGCTTGCCCTCTAGGGCCTTGATCACAGCTGCGTCGGGGAAGGGGCGAAGCACGTTGATGTGTACCGAGCCAACCTTGGCGTCGTCGGTGGCCCGCAGGTAGTCGACCGCGGCCTCGATGTTCTCTGCTGCCGAGCCGAGTGAGACAAAGACCACATCCGCGTCATCCGTGGCGTACTCAGTGACCATGCCATAGCTACGACCGGTCAACTCGGCGAACTCGTCGTAGGCATCTGACAGGAGCTCGAGAATCGGCTCGTTGAAGTTGTTTCGACGAGCGATGACGCCGTTCATGTAGTGCTCCTGGTTCTGCACCGGTCCCAGAAGCAACGGGTTCTTGAGGTCGACCATCGCCGGCACCCTGCGCCGGGTAGGGCCAAACAGAGTTCGCTGGGCTTCCGTGGGGCACTCGATGATGTCGTCGGGGGCGCCAAGGAACTCGCGGAGCAGCTCAGACTCCGCCTTGTAAAAGGTTCGCTCCAGGTGGGAGGTGAGGAACCCGTCCTGAACATTCATGCCAGGGTTGAGAGAGAGTTCGGTGACCTTGCGGAGGATGATGGCCTGGTCGGCCGCCTGTTGCGCATCCCGGGCGAAGAGGATGATCCATCCGGTGTCCATCGCCGCATACACATCGTCGTGGCCACAGTGGACGTTGAGAGCGTGCTTGGTCAGCGCCCGAGCCGAAACCTCGAGCACCATCGTCGAGAGCTTGCCCGGGGCGTGGTAGTACTGCTCGATGCCGTAGACGATGCCCTGGCCAGAAGTGAAGTTCACCACCCGGTGCCCGGTCACGGACAATGCGATGGCACCGCCTTGAGCAGCATGCTCGCCTTCGGCCTCCACGGCGATCTTGGTGTTGCCAAAGACGTCCAACTTGCCTTCGGCGAAAGACTGTTGATATTGCTCACCCATCTCGGTGGACGGTGTGATGGGGTAGAAGACGCCACCCTGGGTGATCCGGGCCTCGGTGTGATAAGAGACCAACTCGTTGCCGTTGGTCGTGATTCGCCTACCGGGAAATCGGGGCTTCGCCATCCCTCTAGACCCTACCCAGCAGCCAGAAATCCCCAAGCCGACACGTCTCATTCGACCTTGAATTCGGTGCGATCTAATTCTCCGACGGACCTGTCCTGATCAAGACCAGATGGTCGGCCGCCGACTCCGCACCCCAAACCTCACCGGGGCGACCAAGAATCTGACGTACGTCGCCAGGTTCGTGAGGCAACGGGTAGGCGTCGAAGCCCTCGGTGATCGGATCGAAGCGAACCAGAGAATTAGAGCCAAAGTCGCTCACCCAGACGATGTCGGACTCGTCGACGAAAACCGCGTAAGCCGCCGGGTCGTCTCCCGGGAGAAGCCAGCTCGCCCACTCCCCCGTCTCAGGCACATAACGACTGAGCTGGCCACTGTTCCACTCGCTCACCCAGATGGCGCCGACCGAGTCGGACCAGACGCGCCGAGCACCCTGGCCCGGAGTGGGAGGTTCGATCACGGTCACCGAGCCATCCGGGCTGACAGCTCCGACGTATGAGCCGGCGAGCGACGCGTAGTAGACAGACCCGTTCGGTGTGGTGGCGATTCCGTAGGGGCCACGGCCACCCGGGGCCTCAAAGATCTTTGTCTCACCGGTGTCGACGTCGAGCCATCCGTAGATACCGGTCTGCCCGGTGAACCACAGGTTTCCGCCGGCGTCGAAGGTGGCCGTGTTGAGGTTTGCCCCAAACGTGTCGTCTGGCAGCGGGAAGATTGTCACCGCCCCGCTCGCTGGATCGACCGAGACGATGGCGTTGAGACCACCATCGGTGATCCAAGGTGTGCCCTGCTGGTCGATAATGACTCCGTGGGGCCGAGAGCCCGACCCGAGAGAAATGTGTCTGGTCTCGCCGGTGGCGGGGTCGAGCCAACCGAGTTCGCCCGAGCCCTGCGCCGTGTACCAAACCCCGCCGTCCACCGCCGGGGCAACATCATGTGGTCGGGAGCCTGCAGGAACGGGGAAGACCTCCACAGTGAGCGACTGCGGAGGAGTGGAAGTGGATGAGTCGTCCACCGTGGTCGGGACCGACGGCGGAGTGCTGACACTCGAAGTCGTCGCCGATTCGTCGCCTGATGTCGTCGTGGCCCCCGTTTCCGTGATGACCTGAGTGCAGGCCGTGAGGAGAACACACCAGGCGATCGCTGCAAGCCGCATACCAAAAAAGCTAACGAGATTCAGTGCCTATCGGTCAACAGAGACACCGTCGCCAGCCAACCCACGGTCGCTACGCCACCGGTGCCGATGACTCCTCTGCATCAATTCCTCTTCTCGGCTCTTGCGCAAGCTCGAAAAGCGTCTCTAGGTCGTCGCTATTCTCGAGCAGCCCGATAGCCACGGTTCACTGGGCGAACGAATGGAATAGGGCAGAATGGGAGAGGATGAGGTTGCGGCGCCGGAATGCCTCCGGCGGGGACTCTTCAAAGGCAGCTCGCATCCGAGGTGTCGACGGCGGGGACCACGGCTCTTCCAAGGCCCCGTAGGCGGGGTTGCATACATGCAACCCCTTCGGGACGCAAGCCCTCCGCGCCCTCATCTGAGGGAGTTTCCATCCACAGCATCCCCATCGCCGTGACCAAAATCCACGGTTCCTCGCCGTCTCACCGCGTTGAGCTGACACTCCGCTTCTCGAGCCGCACGCGAGGCGAAGAAATAGGACGTGTTGAGGCGGGGAGGTCTGTCGTTGTTGGGCAGCCAGGCGACCGTCGTCACCGATCAAACGGGTGCCAAACCCCAACAGAACACCCGAGGATCGCAAGATTCAAGCCCGACCCGTTCGCCACCGAGACAGTCACCGTCATTACTCGTAGGCCAACGCCGCATATGTCCGGGCCAACGCGAGCGCGTCTGCGCGACCGAGCGAACGGCCGTGTTCGAGTGAACCATCGAAGCGCTCTTTGCCGAGGGTCGCTTTGAGGCCTTCCAGAATTGCGTCGGACCCGACGTAGTCCAGGTTCGCGGCCGAGAACGCTGGAACGACAGATCCGCGCAGACGCCCGGCGGCACCAAGGAGCTCGGTGGATGTCTCGGCGTCTCCTGCCGCAGCTGCCAGGTTGGCAATCCCCTCAAAGCACAAGGCTGTGTCTTCTCGATCTCCCATGTGCACGAATCGTTCGAGGGAGTCGGCCAGAAGCGGAGCCGCGGGAGCCAATTCGCCTTCATCGATCCGAAGCCGGGCTAGGAAGGCCTCGGCGCGGGCAATCCCCCACGCATCGTCGATACGTTGCGACATCGAGAGTGCCTCGGTCAACAGGGAGTCCGCAAGGTCGGTGTCGCCAGCGACTCGTGCCAGATTCCCCAAGGCACACATGGCGAACGCGGTGACCCAACTCTCGCCACGGCCGCGTAAGTGTTCGAGACTGTCCTCATAGTTCTTTTGGGCAGCAGCCATGTCACCCTCGTCGAGTGAGACAAGGCCGAGGTAGCTGAGCGCAGTACCGGCTCCCCAAGTGTCTCCCTCCTGTTCATAAAGACTCAGCGATTGTTCGAGCAGCTGGTGAGCTCGGACCCGGTCGCCATGCTTTAAGGCGGCAAGGCCCTGGGCGGCGAGCGCCCCGGCGGCCGGCACGGGACTGTCCTCGGGGTCAATGAGCTCCAGAGCCTGATCGGCATATTCGGCCATCTGCGAGTAGTCGCACTGAAAGAAAGACAGGTGAGCCAGGTCGGTGAACGCAGTAGCCCGCAATTCGTTGGAACCTGTACCGACACCGACGGCGTCGCTGACGAGTCTGCGACCTTCAGTCAGCTGGCCACGAATCTGCATGTAGGGGGCTAGTGCCGAGGCGATGATGAGGGCGGTTTCAGCATCGCCGGAAGCGGTGCTGTGCTCGAAGGCAACGACCAGATTTGCTCTGTCCGCTTGCACCATGTTTGTCCATGATGCTTGGTCGTGGCTGCGGAGACCGAGGCTCGCCCGGGAGGCCAGTTTGTCGTAGTAGGCGAGGTGCGCCGCCTGGACGATTGGCTCCTCGCCACTCTCCACTAGAAGCTTGGTCGCCGCTTGTCGCACGGGTTCGAGCATGCGGTAGCGCCCGGTTGCCACTGCAATCGTGTCTCGGGCAATGAGCGACGCCTCACTGAGCCGGGCGATGAGGGTTGGAATCGAGTCGGCCGAAGCGCCGGAGACCTTTTCAGCTCCGGCCATTTCGAACCCGCCTCGGAAGATTGATAGGGACCGGAAGAACTGTTGTTCTTGGATCTCGAGAAGGTCATAACTCCACCGCACTGTGGCTTCGTAGGTTTGGTGGCGGTCTATAGCGGTACGACGGCCTCCGTCGAGAAGATCGAGCCGGTTGGCGAGGAGTTCGGACACTTCGACAACCCCGATGGCAGCAGCGCGGGCTGCGGCGAGCTCCAAGGCAAGCGGAATCCCTTCCACGGCATTACAGATCCTCGCCACCGCCGGTGCGGTGCCCTCGTCTAGGACGAAACCGGGATCCATGGCGGTCAATCGGTCCACCAACAGGCCGGCAGCATCGACTCCGGCCAGATCCTCGGAGGTCACGTTGGATGCGGGTTGCGGCACGCGCAACGGTGTGACGTGCCAGACCACCTCCCCGGCGGCTTTGAGCGGTTCCCGACTGGTTGTCACCACACGCAGGTTCGGGCATTCAACGAGAAGCCGCTCGGTAGCCGAAGCCGCTCCGACAACGACGTGCTCACAGTTGTCGAGAACCAACAAGGCCCGATCCGAGCCAATGTGTCTGGCTACCACGGTGGCAAGGTCGCCGGTCTCTTGCTCACGGACGCCTCGAACGGACCCGATTGCCGTCCATACCTGATCGTCAGAAGAGATGTCAGCGAGGTCGACAAACCAGATGCCGTCCGGATGCCAATCCTGGAGTTCGCCGGCGAGCTCGATTGCAAGACGGGTCTTGCCGGTACCGCCGGGCCCGGTCAGGGTGAGCAGCCGCTGGTCGCCAACGAGGTCGTGGAGGACTTCTAGGTCCGCAATGCGCCCGATGAAGGACGTGAGCTGCACTGGCAGGTTGCCTCGACGCTGCGACCGGGCGGGTCCGAGCCCGGCGCCTGCGACCCCGTCGCCATCCGGCTCAGGGTCGAGTCCGGGATCCTGATCGAGGATGGCCTGCTCCAGCCGTTTCAGCTCGGCAGAAGGCTCGACGCCGAGCTCCTCGCCGAGCTTTCGTGTGGCTTCGGCGAACTCGGCAAGGGCGGCATCCTGACGTCCGGAGCGATACAGGGCCACCATCAGCTGAGCCCGGAACCGTTCTCGAAGCGGTTGTTCGGCGACCAGCCGCTGCAACTCAGGCACCACCTCACGGCTGTTACCGAGTCGCAGGTCGAGCTCGATGCGGTCTCCGAGGGCGGTGGATCGTGCCTCGGTCAGGGCTGCGATGTGAGGCAGGGCCCAGTCGTCATAGGCGAAGTCGGCGAGAGGCCGTTCCGCACTGAGAACGATCGCTTCCTCGAACAGCATCCGGGCCAGTTCAGGCTCGTCGCCCATCAGCCGACGAGCCTGATCTAGCAGCTCGTCGAAGCGGACAAGGTCCGTGCCGACACTATCGGCTAGCCGATAACCCAATGCGTCCGTCAAGACGATGTCCCCGTCATGGCCGCCGACGAGTGTCTTGCGTAGCCGGGACATCGCCGACTGCAGGGCGTGCTTTGGATCGGCAGGCAGTTCGTCTCCCCAAACGGTGTCGATCAGCTCGTCGCTGGTGAGGGTTCGCTCAGCGTTGACGGCCAGAAGCGCCAACAAGGCGCCTTCCCGTGCGCTGCTGAGCGCGACGTCGCTGGCACCGTCGTTGGTAACCCGCAGCGGTCCGAATAGCCGAATCTCGACCATGTGAAGAACTTTACCGGTCGGCCAGCCAACGGGTTGCGAGCGATATGCGAGCGATATGCGAGCGCCCCCCGGCATCTTCGATCCACCAGCCAAAAAAAAGGCGAACGAACCAGAACCCGGCCAAAAAGCGCCGGAGCACACGAGATATCGGAGGATGAAATGAAGCTCGACCACCTAATGGATTTCAAGGCCCGTCTCTATTCACCGGTGCTCGACGTGGGCAAGGGCCCATTCGGCACCCGATACATCTACAACGCGGCCGAAGGCACGTTCGAAGGGCCGCGGCTCAAGGGCCGAGTCCTCCCCGGCGGCGGTGACATGCCACTCGCCGACGCTAGCGGCACGATGCGACTCGACATTCGGGTGACCCTCGAGACCGACGATGGAGCCTTCATATACCTGCAGAATCAGGGTGTGTGGAGGGGCGACCCTTCGCGCGTCGCTCCACAAGAGGGTGAGGCCGCCGACTTCGGCGACATGTACATCGTGTCTACTCCACGGTTCGAAACCGGAGACGAGCGGTACGCGTGGTTGAACGACTTCGTCTACCTCGCCGAGGGAAAGGCAGAAATGCTCGAAGACGACGGGTACCTCGCCGAACTCACCTGGCGCATCTACACCGCCACCCACGACTGATTTGGGAGCAGAAGAGCGACTTCGGCACCCACAAGAAGAGAAGAAAGCAAGACAGTATCCCAGCCGGCCAACCACAGGAGCAGACATGACAACCACCGACATTCCGCAGGGTGATCTCGCCTTGCTCGACCACCCGGTAGCCCGCGAGCTGCTCAACTCTGCGATCCCGGCTCGCCTCGGCTACGTCGCCCCTGACGGCACTCCTCGGGTCACACCAATCTGGTTCACCTGGAACGGAAACGAATTCGTCTTCGGAGCGGCCGGTAGCTCGCCCAAGGTGGCGGCTCTCCAGACGAATCCGGCAGTTGCCGTGACCATCGACTCCGAGAGCGCCCCCTACAAGATCCTGCTGGCCCGCGGCCGGGCCGAGGTGCAGTTCGTCGAAGGAGCTGTGGAGGAGTATGCCGATTCTGCCCTGCGGTACTTCGGCCCCGAGCAAGGCGCACAGTTCCGCGACTACGCCAAGACAACCATGACCGGGATGGCACGAATCACTGTCAAGCCGGAATGGGTCGGACTCATCGACTTCCAGACCCGCTACCCCAGCAGCCACTGAAACGCTGCCCCGATTGGAGAAAACCATGAACGCCAAGAGTGTCGAAGAGATCGCCCTCGTCCTCCGGAGGATGCGCGATGCCAGAGATCGGATCCCTGAATATCGGGCTCTCGTCGTCGACGTGGTCCGGGAGCTGAGTCTCGGAATGCCGGTAGCACCCGAGCGGATCGCCGAACTTGCCGCCAAGCACGACACACCCGAGAGGACCATCGAGGAGATCGGCCATTCCGCAGAGTGGAGTGACGGCGGAATTGTGGGACTCAACGGTCTCACCCTCGGGGACAGCCGTCACCGGCTCCATTTCGACGACGTCACCATGGGCACCTGGTGTGCTTGGGACTCTCTATTCCTGGTGCCGATCATCGGACGGGCGGCCAGGCTCGAGTCGACCTCGCCGGCCACCAACGTCGCAGTGGAGGTATCGATCACTCCGGAAGGCGTCACCGGTGCAGAACCGTCCACAACCGTTATGTCCGTTGTCGTGCCCCACCCCAACACTACGGCGAAGACCGCCGCTGAGGTCCAGGCTGCTTTCTGCCATTTCGTACATTTTTTCGAAGATCGCACAACCGCAGAATCCTGGGTACCGACCGAGCGCGACCCGACGGTCCTTAGTCCCGAGAACGGGTTTCGGCTTGGCCAACTCGTCTATGGCGACCTCGCAGCCGTCTGAACTGACACCGGCGATACCGAATGTCGACTGACTTCACCTTCAGGACCGGCGACATCGAATGCACGGTTGTCCGGTACGGCGAGTCCGCGGGCCCTCCCGCGTACCTCTTCCCCGATGTTCCGGCCGGTGAGCGTGATGCGGCCTGCGCCAGATATCTCATAGACGGAACCAACCTGGGCCTCGTCTATTCCAGCCTGCTCTTGCGCCGTGGCGAACAGGTCGTCGTCGTCGATGCCGGACCCGGAGGATCCCATGATGCACTGGGCGACGCCTTGGGCGCGACCGGCGTCGAGCCCGACTCAGTCCAACACGTGATCCTCTCCCACGCCCATCCCGACCATGTTGGTGGGCTTATCGCGGGACGCGATAAGCCGCAGCCGCGGTTCTCTCGAGCCGATCATCATTTGCTCACCGACGAGTGGAATCATTGGATGGAATCCGACGGTGGCGGACCCATGACACCCCAAACCCGGGCCTTTCTCGAGCCAATTGGCGCCGCGGGACTGGTCGAAGTCCACGACGACGAAGTCGAAATCCTTCCCGGGGTCGTACTCGTTCCCACACCGGGACACACTCCAGGGCACCTCTCTGTGATTGTTCGCGATCGAGGAGAAACCCTGGTCTATCTCGGCGATGTCGTCACCCATTCGGTCATGGTCGAGCATCCCGGGTGGTACTCCGTTTTCGACACGATCCCTAACACTGCGGCCAGCACACGCCGCCGTCTGATCCAAACAGCAGAGGAAACCGGCGCCGTCGTCGTCGCCTCCCATATTCCGACACCAGGCCGCATCGTCCCCGATCCGGAGTCGGGACACGCGTTTGCGTCACTGGAACTGCATAACCACAGCTGACCGAGAAAGGAAGATGAGGAGAGACATGAAACGCAAGACAGGAAACCTCGAGAGTGCTGAGGACAAAGCGGTCCGCTGCCTGGCACACGGCATCGCACATGCCCATGCCGAATTCGGCCGCAAGCGGGTGGGATTCATCCTCGGCACAATCGCGATTGACTTCGTCGGTTTGGATGAGACGACGGCATCCGCGGGAAAGACGGTCAAGTCCGATGCTGGCGCGACCTCGGAACAACTAACTTCAACACCGACATAAGCCGACGAGGAGCAGCCGTGACCACCAGCATCGACCGCCGGGACCTCATCCGACTCATCGATGATGAGGATGCTCAGGTAGTGGACGTGTTACCCGAGCGGGAATACTCCAATTCGCACATCCCTGGCGCCATCAACATCCCTCTGAAGGGGCTCAACGATGAAACGAGTTCGATTCTGAAGCGGGACAAGCCCGTTGTCGTCTATTGACACGACGGATTGTGAGACATGTCTCCACGAGCCGCGTGTCGGCTCGAAGCCCTCGGATTTGAACAGGTCTACGACTACGTACTTGGAATCGCCGACTGGAAAGCAGCCGGCCTACCAATCGAAGGGGACGCCCCCACTATTCAGACCGTCGCCGATGCGATGCGACCCGACGTACCGACCTGTGACCCGTCAGAGCCGATCGGGCTGGTCGGCGAACGGGTGAGGGAGGCCGGATGGGATGATTGCGTCGTCGTCTATTGCACTGACCTTGTTATCGGACGCCTCCGGTCAAGCGCCTGGGATCTCGATCCCGAGCTGACGGCAGGTGACGTCATGCAGTCGGGTCCAACGACTGTTCGACCGAATGGACCACTTGACACACTGGTCAAGAGAATGGACAGACGTCCAACCCCTTTGGTGGTGGTGACAACTGCGCAGGGATCCCTCCTGGGTGTGGTCCTGCGGGATGACGCCCGCCGCCTTCTCGACGGCGAACCCCCAGAGATGGTGTGGGCCGAGTGCGAAGGCTGCCCTGGGCAGTGGAAACCACGCTGATACGACCCGTCATTTTCTGGGACTTCCCGAAGTTCGAAACAGGACGTGTTAGATCAATGAGGCCTGCAGTTGCAGGGGATTCGGGCGGTCGGGTGAACGGTGTCAAACGAGCGTCAAACCCTGTGACCATGGAGCAAACGGAAATTCCGACTGGAAGCTCCGGTAACTCGTGAACTCACAACCTGGTCGCTAGATCGAGAATGGACCGAGTGGTCGGACGCGTTACCCACCGACGAATTCCGGGTAAGCAAGGAAGAGAAGGGCCACCGGCACCAGCAAGGAGGCTGTCAGAACCGTCCAGGCACCGATCGTCTTCGAGTCGGTGCCATCGAAGACAACCAACTGGGCGTCATCGTCGGCAACGGCCCTGCTGGTCCGCCACAGCACGGCCATCGCCATTGCGCCCAGCCCGGCCGAATAGGCAACCCCCAGAGCGCCAAAGCCCAGGAGGCGATCAACTCCATACGCCTCTCCGACGACGCCGAATACGACGATCGAGCCGTTCCAGAAGGCGTGGACACCTACTCCGGAGAGGAAACGCCGGGCCAGCAGGCCGGCGTCGCGTCGCTGACGCCACTCCCACCACCCCATTACAACGAGGCCACTCGCCAGGGGGTGGACCGCTGCTCCAAGCATCCTTACCGCCACGATCGCCTCCCACGATGGGCCGAGGAACAAACCACCTGTGGCGTAAAGGATGTTCTCGACGATGGAGAAGCCGACCCCGGCAGTGACGCCGGCCATGAACGCCTCGGCCCGTGTACTGGGACGTTGCACCGAAGCTCCCATCGCCTTTCCGATTTCCTCGGTGAACGGAGCGACCAGCACAAGTTCGATGAACAGCAGGATCGTCCATGAAGACCCCGCCACATCAACCAGCTGGGGATCGATGCGGAAGGTCTCCAGTAGAGAGGCTGCGTCTTCGGCAAACTCGAAGAAGAACAGGTAGGCGAACCCAAACACAAAGGCATGACTGAGAATCGCGATGAGCGGGCCGATGGTTCCCCCACCGATCAGCGAACCGATGGGTGGTGTTTCGTCTAACCGACTCGACACCGCGAGGAGGACCGCCACCGGGAAGCTGGCAGCTCCGATGAAGAGCCCGACCACCGAGAGCGAATTGGAGTTGGTGACTCCGAGGATCACTGTCCCTGTGCCAATCGCAAGGACAGTCAACGCTTGCCAGTAGCGGGACTTCATTTCCATCCCTCCATTAACTGATCGAGGTGGACCATCGTCTTGCCTTTCTTGGATCGGTAGGCCTCGACTAGGCCGGCCACGAGCATTACGGCGAATCCGATCCCGACCGCCACGATCCAAAAGAAAGCGGATTCCGGTGCACTACCTGCTGCAGCGGCGAACAGGGCCAAGACCAGTGTCGCGGTCGCCAGTCCCGCCGCTGCTATCACTCGTCGCCGTACCTTGGTGGCCACACCCCAGATGAACACGGCGATTGAAACTACGATTGCCGCCAAACCGACGAACAAAGAAACGGTGAACATCTCCACGAGTGGCGGCGCGGCCAGGATGCCAAGCCCTGCCCACTCCAGGAGAATGATCAGGCTCGGATCGTCGTCTGGGTCGGCGAATCGGGGAAGACTTCGGAAGATCTCGACTTCTGCGAGGAGCACCAGCCCCAGGGGTGCCGTGTACCACTGAGCCGATCCGCTGACACTCTCGATGACCGAAAGGATGAATGCAACCGCGAGGACCGGCGGCCCAATTGCGAGCACACCGGGGAGTGCGCGGGTGAGACCCACGGCGATGACTTGCACCCCGATCGACATGAGGACGCCTATCAGGAGTGTCTTGTCGGGCATCCGGCCGATGGCCAAGGCCGCTGCGATCACATTGGCGGCGCTGCCGATCACGATCAGCGGTCTGATCCATGGTGACTCGGATCGGCGACGCCACACCCAGAGCGACAGCAGCGTCGAAACTGCTGCCAGCACCAAGAGGGTCGCCGTTACCGAAACGTCGGACCAACCCGCTGTGTAGAGGAAGGTGATCAACGATCCGAGTGCTGTCAGGCCGGCTGCATCGCGCAGTACGCCGGATTGCAGTGGAGTCGCCCCACGGACTGAGGACACCGCCAGCAGGGCGAGGCTGGCTGCGATCCAGTAGCCGGCGACTTCAAGGTCACGGTTGTCAAACGCCAGTGCGGCTGCGACGACCACGCCGGTGGCTCCCAGTGCCGTCCAGGCACGGGTCAGGTTGAGGCTTCGAGGATCCCAGTCGGTTCGGTCGGGTGACCGGCCGACGATTCGGACCGACTCTGGTACCGCCAGTGCCAGTAGTCCAAAGACCACGGCTGTTGAGATCATGGTGGTTGTCGTGTCCCACCCGACGCCGATCCCCAAGACAGCCCATGCTGTCGCAGCACCGACGATTGCAAGATATCGGAACAAGTAGTTGGTGAGCTTCCATCCCACCTCGAAGGCAACGGCAACCATTGTCATTCCGATGGCGAATTCGAGGCCGTCGAAGAGCACTCCGCCTTGTGGATCGCCACTGAACAGTGCGGCGATCACCACCCCGGCGACACCGAGAGCCCCCCACCGGATGGCGTCAGAGGCCTCTATCGCCTTCAACCGTCCCAAAATGGAGCTGAGCAGGGCCAGGCCGCCAAAGACGAGGGCGGTGTAGTCGTATGATTCCGGTGCGGTCAATTCGAGGCCAACGAACATTGTCAGCCACGCCACTCCCATGGTGGCGACGGATGCGACCTTGAGGAACATGTCTCGTGGATCCGAGCCCAGCTCCAAGCCCCCTCCAAGCAGAACCAGTCCGATGCCGAACCAAGGACCCTCGATACCCGGACCGTTGGGAGCGAGAGTGATCAGCGCGGTGGTGACAGTGCCGACCATCGCCAAACCACCCCACCAGTAGAGGGTGTCCCGACGAACCACCCCCCACCGGTTCAACGCCGCCACTATGAAAGCGACGACTCCGAACAGAACCATGGAGTAGTTCGCTGCGTCAACCGGCTCGGCGTTCGACCAGACGAGAAACGCCGGCCAGGCAAGACCGGCGCTGAGAACCGCGATCGCCTGATAGGAGAGACGAGCGGATTCCTTCTCCAGGGCAGCGCTGATCACTCCGCGCACCGAAGTCGCAGCCAGAGCCAGCGTGAACCAGCCGTAGCCAAGATCCCAGGTGGCCAACAAGATCATGAGGTTGCCGACCTCTCCCCAGATGCGTTGGCGTCGCCACAGACCGATCACTACCGAGAGAACCCCGAAGACCAGGGCCGTCGACGAGAGACCCCGGTCGTCCAACGCGAATGCAAGCGCCACTGCTGCGATGCCATGGGCTATTGCCAGTGGAGCCAGATCCCAGTTCAGCCAACCACTGTTCGAATCGGTTTGTCGCCGCTCGGCCAGCCACGAGACGCCCACCAGAGGTGCGGCTAGGAAGATGAACAGCCATGGCTCGTCGATCAGCGATCGGGGCGATAATGCGGTCAGCCCGAGGGCGGCCAGTGCGTACGCCGGTGCGGTTATGGCTCCAACTCTCATGAGAAGGGCAACTGCGAAGTAAGCGACCGAGGCGCCGATGGCCCACCATGCGTAGATCCCGGGTCCGTCGACGAAGACTGGACCGAGACTCACGGGAACGACAAGTGCCCCGAGAAGCACCGGGTAGCGCAACCAGTCGGTTCTCAATCCTTCACCAAGTTGGCGTCTGCCCGATCGAACATCATCGAAGATGAGTCCACCGATCAGCATTGCCCCACCGGTGACCAGGCTGACCAAGTGGAGGGATTCGCCGGGCACACCGGCCTGGTCGGCGAGAAGTAGCGCCATTACCACGGTCATCAGCCAGGCGAACCAGACGAACCACGACTGTCGCAGATTCCGGCCGAGCAGGGCGGCGACTGCGATTACACCGGCAGCGGCGTAGATAGTCGGCCAAGGGTCTGGTGCCGCCACTGAAACGCCGATGACGGCGGCCACGATGGCACCGACTCCTAGCGTTCTGCGCAGTGTTTCCCGAAGACGGTCCCCCCGGCTGGCCAGTGCGTAGATCACACCCACCGTTGTCATCACGACACCGCTCCACGACCGGTGCTCCATGAACTCCGCCCACTGGTTGGCCGCGGTGAGCAGGGCGGGGGGAATCGAGACCACCAACAGGGTGGGGACGACCCACCTGGAGGCCGTCTCGAGCCGATCAGCCACTGATCCGTTGGCATTGCCTGCTGCACGTGTCAACAGCTTTGTCAGGGTGTCGCCACCGATCTCGTCTCCGGCAGCGCTCACCAACCAGCCGAACGCCCATACGCCAAGCACGGGAACGGCATCGCCGCCGGAGGCCAGCGAGAGCAGGGCGAGCGTCGTGATGACGTGACCAATCGCCGCCAGGTGACTAGCTGGCGAACGGCGCCACCAGGTTGCGGCGACTACCACAACAAGACCGACGACTGCCCACAACACCTGCTGAGACTCGAAGCTCCACCCAACGGTGCTCAGGGTCACTGCGATTGCTCCGGCGGCCGCAGTTGCGGCGAGCCAGATCCGGCCGACAGGCCATCGGAGGCCAAGACCCAGTGACACGGCCACAAAGAGGAGAGCTGCCGCCGATCGGATGTCACTGGTCCCGGCGTCGAACCAATATGCAGCTGCCCCAACACCAACGACGACATTTGCGACCAGTAGCCAATAAGCCCAGAACGGGTCTTCGTTCTTCAGTAAGCGGACTGTCACGCTCAGCGCGGTCAGGACACCTGCCATCACCAGCCAGGCAGCTCCCATGGTGAACACTTGACTGAAAGCGAAGAGGACACCGGCCGGTGCCAGGGCAGCACCGGCCGTGAAGATCTGGGCTGAATCGTGGCTTTGCTCGTCGAGACGGCGGAGGTGGGTCCAGATGCTGACGAGTGTGAAGGAGAGAAGGGCGGCCATGGGCTCTTGGAGGCTCATCACCAGACCGACCGCCGCTCCGGTCGTTGTCAACAAGGATGCAGGCGTAACGCCGGATTCGCGGCGTCGCTCGAACTCAGCAAGACCGAGATAGGTGACCATGACTGTGAGGCCGGACCAACCAAGACCGATCGAAGGAACCAGTGGGCCCAGTACGCCTGCCAGGAGCACTGGTCTCGCAACCGACATCCAACCCGTCCGCTCGTACCACTTTGAAAGAAGCTCAACCGACACCAGGGTCGACGCTCCCAGAAGAACTATTGGCCAGGTGAGAGCGAAGTTCTCCCCGAACGAAAGGGCGAGAGTCAGTAGATACACGACCGGGACTCCAACCAGAGCAGATCGAACGGACGGTGCGGACAACCGATATGACCGTCGGACCCGACAGGCTAGGAGTGTGAGCCCGATTGCTCCTGATGCCATCGCAGGCTGGGGAGAGACCAGGCGAGTAATGGCGTCGCTCACTAGAACCTCGTTGTCCTTGAAAACGAACCCCATCGTCATCGCACCCAGCCAAAGGAGCGGAGCAACAAGGAACCGGAGCGTGGATTTCGGGTTCCGCTTCGAAATCCAGGCGTAGAGTACTGCCAGCAGCAGCGACGACACCGTAAGGGCCACGACCAACCCGCCGTCGGTGAAGTCAGGCGGGAACGGAGCGCCGTCGACGAGCCCGGCGAACAGGATCAGCGGTAGGACCATCCCACCGATCAACTCCATAGCGTCGGCGACCCGAATTGCCTTCTGCCGTCTCAGCATCCACGCCCAACCGAAGAACACGAGAGCGATGAACAGTTCGACGAACGGCTGGGTCTCGTTGGGTACGTCGACGAACGCGAAGAGAAGGAATCCGAGAACCCCCACGAATGTGAGCACAACGCCTAGATAGGCGAATCCGTGAAGGGCGACATCGGAGGCGACCCCCTCCCAGATAGCGTGGAAAGAGACGCTGACCTGGCTCGGTTCACGCGGAGCTGAGGGTCCCTGAGGTGGAACAGGCGCAGACTTCGGAGTGGTTACCGGAGCCTCTGGTGTGGCAATGGGAATAGGTGGAGGAGGCTCTGCTGGGGCCGTTACCGGCGATTCCCGGGGAGTGGGTCGTGTGACAAATGGCGGAGACAGAGCCTCGCTTGGCCGCTCGGTGCGGTCGAGATAGTCGAGGAGATTGTTGAGAGTGGCTCCGCTGATAAGGCCCTCATCAGCGACCCGCTGGAGGAATCTGTTGATAACTCGCCATTCGGAGAAACTCGAAGCAGAGCCGGTCGGTCCCAAAGGGGGGTCCTTGGTGAAGGTGGACGCTCCTAGATCAGTGGATGACGTGTTCGCTTGAGGGTCCCGGAGTCGTGCCTCTGCTACATCATCAGGCTCCAAAGGAGGCGAGATGCCCGGGTGACGCTTGACAGCCTCTGCCTGCTGATTGGGCCCGTATCGATTACGGAACCACGGCGAGTCAGGCTTTGCGTACCGAGTGGCACCCACCAGGGCTAGACCACCGGCAGCTAGTGACAGCGCGGAGAGCGGAGTGAAGATGAGGAGTAGTCCGCCGACCCCTACCCAAGCGTAGCCAGCCTTGCCCTTCTGAAAGCAGACGAACACGAGCAACAGGTAGAAGCTGGCTATGACGACGGACGGACCGAGTTCCATATTCCTCCTCCCGAGGATCGACTTCTCCTATTCTTCTCCGTCCCCAGCAGGTGTGATATAGGGGTTTACCCCGATGGGTTGGTCAGTCGACGTCGCCGGGTTCTATGAAGCCGGTTTCGAAGGCGAGACGGGTCAGCTCATGACGACTGGCGACTCCGAGCTTGTCGAAAATGTGTCTCATGTGCGTTTCGAGGGTCTTGACGCTGATATCGAGTTCCTTGGCTGCCTCCCGGTATTTGAAGCCGCGCGCTATCAGGGTGACTACCTCACGTTCTTTTGCGGTTAGTGATTCGAGCTCGGAGTTGGCGGAGGCTATGTCGTCGATCTCGAGTAGGTAGTTGGCGACGTAGCGTGAAACGGGGCGGCCACCGGCTAGTACCTGGTCGATCTGCTCCTCGAGGTCGAAGCCGTCCGTCTTCTTGACCACATAGCCGTCGACGCCCGCCTTGAACAACCGTTTCACGTCTTCGGCGTTGGTGGAAACGGTGAAAGCGAGGAACTTGATGTCGGTGTCGTGGGTTTTCACTGCCTCGATGACGGCGGCACCACCTCCGCCGGGAATCTGGACATCCAACAACACCAGATCAGGCTTTCGTTCGAGGATCATCTCCACCGCGGGAGCTACTTCGGTCGCTGCTCCGACCAGTTCGTATCGTTCTTCGAGATACTTCTGGATTCCGAAGAGCATCAGCGGATGATCCTCGACCAGGAATACTCGGGAACGCTCTGACTCACTCATTGTGTGGGAAGGAAGAGCGATACGTCGGTTCCCCGGTCGGGGCCGGTCTTGATGTCCGCGGTTCCGCCAGCTTCGGTGACCCGACCGACAATGGAGTGAGCCATCCCCCCGGTGCGGATCCTGTCCGGGTCGAAACCCCGGCCTCTATCTCTGACGTTTATCTGGACGCCTTCGGGGCGAACTTCTGCATAGAGGTCGATCGTCGGAGAACCCGAATGGCGGGCGGCGTTCGCCATCGCCTCGACAGCACCCTCGATGAGGGCGCCCAGTTCGGGTGTCATCTCGATGTCGTCACGTATGACCTGTTCGATCTCCACCCGGTAGCGGTCTTCGATTGAAGCTCGAGCGTCGAGAAGCCGGGCGCGGAAGCTGTCCTGATATGGCGATCGATACTCGTTGATGGTTCGTCTCAGGTCGCGTTCTTGGACACGTGTCAGATAGCGAACCTCGCTCGGGTCGTCCGCTGATGAGGAGATGAGCTTGAGCGTCTGAAGAACCGAGTCGTGAAGCTGTCGGGCTATCTCTGTTCTTTCCTGGAGACGAGCGGCGGCCTCTCTCTCGGCGGCCAGTTCTGCTTCAGCCTCCGCTCGCTGGGCCTCTGCTCTGAGACGGAGGGATTCTCGCTCGCGGAGTGTGTCGAACGCCCATCCAGCGACGACAGCCACAACGAGGAACTGGATACTTCCCACCGTTCTCACCATTTCAAGGCCCATCACCGCATGGAGGATCGCAAAGACGGTTGTGGAGACGAAGGCAGCAACAACAGTCCAGCGGAGATTGGTCGCATAGGCGACGATGAACAGCCATGACATTGGGTATCCGCCGGCTACGAACTCGTTGGCCCCGGCGAGCCAGCCTGCCGAAATCAGCAGCATGACCACAGCACCGTCGAGGACTGCGTACCAAACCTCTCCGAGGAAGCCTTTCCGCACCGCCAGCAACGTGAGACCCAGTCCGGCCGTTGCTGTGACGGCTGTCGCAGTGAGGACAATACTGTTGGCTTCGGGAATTCGGAACGCAGTGGTTACCACGAGAGCGATCAGCCAGACCCACCCGAGTAGGCGGAGCAGGACTACCACACGGGTCAGTGTCTGGTTGACAGGTGGGACGCTGGCTCCCTCGTCCGTCGTCATGACACCAACGCTAAGCGACAGAACGCCTCCAATGTCGGACTTGCCCATGTTCATAGGTTCGTCAGAGTCCTCGAAGTAGCAAGTCAAGGTTTACCCCTACACGACTGAACTCATCGGGGAATACCCCGATATCGGGATGTCTGATTCTGGGCGACATTGCGTTCATGACACGCATACTCCAGATCACAAAGAAGCGTCTCACTCTTGCAACGACGGCCCGCATCGTTCTGATCCTTGTCTCGATTGGGCTTCTGGCCAGGTTTGTTTTGGTGAGTCTTCCCGAAGTCAAGAACTCACTAGTCGAGTTGAGACAAGGCGACGTCATATTCCTCTGGATAGCCGTCGCGATGGAAGTCATCTGGACCTTCGCTCTATCACAGGTCTACCGGTCGGGATTGAAGGGTTTTGGCGGACGGGTGACACGCAGGTCAGCGTTGCGGATCTCGATGGCGTCGTTCTCCATCAGCCGAATCGTGCCCGGTGGTGGAGCCGCCGGATCAGCGTGGGCGGCCCGAGAGTTCGTCAAGGAGGGCAACACGGCACCGCGCACGGTCATGTCGATGATCGCCTCCTGGTGGATCTCGATGACTGGTTTGGCAGTTGTGGTCACTTCCGCCATCGGAGTTTCGGTTGCTTTGGGAAAGATTTCTGCGGTCTACCTGGCAGGTCCCGGAACCACTCTCGTCATCTTCGTGGGTGGCGGAATTGTCATCGGTCGTCTCATCAGCAGCCCCCGGTTTAGAGCCCGACTCGCTTCCCGGGCTGGTTCCGTATTGAAGAGGTTCGACATGACATCCGAAGATTTCGAAACAGAAATGAGCGAGGTGGCGTCGAACCTCAGGATCAGAAACCTGGTTCCGATCGGCGGCTGGGCGATTCTCAGCTGGGTCGTCGACGCAGCCGCCCTCGGACTCACCTTCGCAGCGTTCGGGTCGACCCTCGGCGTCGGCGTACTCATGGTCGGATACGGCCTAGCCAACCTGATCAGCGCCCTACCCGAATTGACCCCAGGTTGGCTTGGAGTTCTCGAAGCGACGCTGGCAGGCACATACGGAGCCTTCGGTGTTCCGGCGGGAACAGCGGTCCTCGCAGTTCTCTCATACCGCCTCGTCTCCTACTGGCTGCCTGTGTTCGTAGGCCTAATCCCTGCGGCCAGCGCAATTCGGTCTGGAAAAAGCAAGAGAAGATCACGGATAGTGCGCCGGGTCAGAGCCTTCGTGCCTGCCTGGTCACGCTGAAGAGGAGGAAAGAAAGCATGAGCGTTTCAAGAACACATATCAACCGGCTAAGTAACTGGGGCGGATTCGTTTTGGGAATTGTGGACATGACCATGGGGGCTCTGGTGCTCACAACGCTGTTATGGCTTACGAGTCGAGGGTTCTGAGAGCACAGTTCGGGGAAATGTCACCTTCCCCCATCGGTACAACAGGAACTAGACACACTGCCACCGCTAGCCACTCTCATTTGCTGACGTGGCTTCGACCTTCCCTCGGTTATGCGTGAGAAGCCCGCCCCTCGCACCGTGGGCCTCAGACGGGCTGCCCCTTGAGATAACAGAGGTAAGGAAAGGCAATTCACAACACGGTCCCGTGTCCGGGTTGACCTCTGGACTGAGTTCACTTAATAGCCCGGACACACAGAACCCTCCGCCGATCGGGCGGGGGGTTCACTAATCTCGCATCAGACGGCTGAGGATGCCCCACATCGCGCGGTTCGGAAGGCGACGCCGACCAGAGTCCGCGTAGGGTTCTCCGTCCACAGAGCAAGCCTCCCCTCGAGACCTACCTTGTTGGGGGGCTTTCTCTTTCGGCTGCGGGCGGGGTTTCCGACGGAACCGGAATCTCTACCGATTCGTCCTTCTTCGGCTGGGTCTCCTGAGTCGGCTCGTCAGTCATTTGAGCGGAGTCCAAACTCGATGGGTCTTATGACTGTACCGCCGTACCTCACTCGCCTCTTGTTCGAGCATCTTATGAACCCAACGGTGGACTACCTCTAAGCGCCATTCGACGAGACTGATTCCTGTGGGCCGGCGCGGGTCAATCGTTGCGATCGTCGCGTTCGCGGCCGCGATAGCGTCTCCATGGGCAAAAGGCATCTTGTCGTCGCCTGTTATCAGAATCCAGTCGTCCAGTAGCGAGTCGAGTGCGGGTAACAGGAGTGGGTCTTTGCTGTCCTTGAGTCCATAGTGCTGGACTCGTTCGACGCTTCGACCCCGGTGCGCAAGCTCTGTGCGAGTTCGCCCCGGTAGATCCGCGTCAATGACCAGGGTCCGCGAGGGATGCAACGCTTAAGCGGCTTCCTCGAACTCTTTGACCGCG
>JAZFTN010000033.1:0-4182 GCA_036446715.1 Acidimicrobiia bacterium
AACGCCTCCTCGATGAGAGCAGTCATAACAGGGATCCGTACAGCGATCTGCATGAAAGCCTGACGAGGGCTCAGGGAGGCCAGCCGCGGATCGGCCAGTTGTGGTCGAAACTCAGGGCTCCTGAGCATGTACCCGCCGATGGCGGACATCCCCAGGACCGTGGCAACAGCCCACGCTGCTACAACCGCCATGTCGGGAGCACCGAGGCCGATCGTCTCGAAACCGAAGATCCACCCAGCCCCAAGCGTCAAGACGGCTCCGACCACACCGGTGAGAACGGGCGCAATCAGCGTCCGGCGCCGGGCAGGGATCAGCAGATAGACGATCGTCTGAAAGACGATTGCGTATCCGACAAGCGGTGCGACAGTTGAAACGAGTGTCATGGTGAGAAAGAGAGAGGTGTGCCCATCCCATTTTGGACGTTCTCGGCGGCTACTTGGTTCCCCCGACATCAATTGATACCGGAAGTGTGTGCTACCCGTTCCTAACGTGACAAGACCAACTCAGGAACCCCAACCTGTCACCAGAGATATCCAAACGCTGGCAGCGATTCGAGCGATCATCCGATGCCTACGTCGCCGTGACTGTGATGCTCCTACTGCTGATACTCGTCCCCATCGCCCTGTCCCCCAATAAGGACTCTTCAGGAATCATTACCGCCATTCTCGCCGGAGGCGCCGCGACGCTCTCCATGGCCGCCTCGGAGGCGAAGCCGTGGACAGTGCGGATCTCATGGTTGGCCTGGGTCGTGGTGATTTTGGCCTTTGTCGTTCCTGGCAGTCAGGACGCTGTGGTCGGAGTCGCATCATTGATACTCGGGGTACTTCTAATCGCAACGCCCTTCGTGATCGTGAGACGCATTGCCAAACACGAGATCATCACTGGCACCACGATGTGGGGAGCGATCGCCGCCTACCTTGCGCTTGGCATCGCCTTCAGCTTCATCTTCGCCACCATCCATAGCCTGGATCAAGACGCCTTCAGATCCGTGATCGACGGCGGGCTGGGCGAGTTCAACTACTTCAGCTTTGTCACCATGACAACACTCGGATACGGCGATATCACACCCGTGACCGACGTGGCCCGGGCGGTGGTGGTCTTCCAGACGATCATGGGTCAAATCTTCCTCGTTGTGGTGGTGGCACGGGTCGTCTCCCTACTAGGCACCGGCCGAACCATGCGAGCGGCTCGAGACGACTGACACAGCCGCTTCCTACTTACTGGACGACTTCGCCCACCTTCTCGATTGGATCGGAGATGACACCCGGCTCCTCGGCCTTGATCCGGGCGGCACGATCCATCTCACGGGCGATGAGGGTGTCGTGGATCGCCTGTCGCTGCTCATCAGTGGTCGACGGAAATCCATAAGCCGCCTGAACAAAATCGGCGGTGTCCCCTCGATAATCGTGACCAAATGACTTGAACTCGCCAGGAACAGTGACCATTGCGTTCATCGCGTCGATCATGATCTGGATGAACGAGATAATAGGTGTCCATTTCATCTTCTCAGGGACGTTTCGACCCCGCTCGCCATCGAGCCACGGCGGTTTCTTGACCGCCAGCCGGAGTGACATCGTCGCTATTGGATCGTTGTCGTGATCAACGACCACTGCCCGCAGTGTGTCCCGCTCCTCCTGTGAGAGGGCTGCGTACTGCTCAAAGTTATCGAACGCGGCAACGGTCCCTTCCGGCGTCAGTGGGTTTCGACCCTCGCGCATACCGGCCTTGGACCAGCGGGCAAGACCGGGAAGGCCAAACCAAAGCGCCTTCGAAATGCCGTAGTGGTCGAATCCCTCGATACCCTGGTGCATTATCACGTCGGAGCTCGACCAGGCCCCGAGACTCTCACCAAAGACCAGGACCTTGGGACGCTTCTTCTCGTCAACAGTTCGGAGCCGCTGTCTGACACCCCAGAGCAGTTGTCGAAACTGGGCTCGACCCAAGGACACTCCTTGGACCTCCAGGAACGACGGCGCTTTTCCATATTGAATACAGACTGTCGCGATGTCACCACGCGCCAACAGTTCGGCAGACTCGATCATGGTGTGATCAACCCAGCCGGTCCCGGTTGGAGACACCAGAAGCAGATACTCCCTATCAAAAACGCCAAGACGCTCCATCTCGTTGAGAGCCAATTCGGACCTGCCCGTGGCGTAGATCGGCTCGGAGTCGACACCCACATACGCACGGATGGGGTGAGCCTTGGCCGGCTCCCCGAGTGTCTCCTCGATGACGTCTGGCGATACAACCTCGGTCACATACCTGCGACCCTGGAGACCGAGTTCCTCGAATGGCGAGATGCTGTTCGGGCCGCCCGAGACAAACTCATTGCTCGGTGGCACCGAGAAGTTGGTCTCCATCTTTGCGTTGGCCCGCGATATGCGTCGGACGAGACTGCCATAGAGAGCCAGGGCCCCCACACCCCACAGGGCACCGTTGATAGCTCGACCGATCGCCGAATGACCCGGGCTCTCACCTATATACCCGACAAGTGAGTTGCGAGACGAGATATAGCCGCGGCCGACCCATCTACCGGCAAATGCGAGACCGGTGGCAATGGCAATCGACATCGGCAGCTGGGCCGGTTTGTCATCTTCGGTCCAACGCTGGATGACGGCCTTGCGAGTTTCCAGCTCCTTGCCCCAACGGCTTGCCACATAGCCAAAACCGCCAAGACCGGTGATGATGGGGACAATGGGTGTGTCGATATTCCCTTGGACCTCGTTGCCTGCTTCGTGGATGATGCCTCCGATGGCGGCGACACCGACGATCTGCCCGGCACTGCGCAGCATCGCCTTGGATGTGGCTTCGTCGTCCGCCTCCTGAATTCGAGCCAGGGACGCACCGCCGGCCGCTATCACCGCTCGTGACCCGATCCGCCAGGCTAGCGGTGAGCCCTTGGGAGCAATACTCCTCGCCAGAACATCGACGCTCAGACCGATCGCCTCGGCAGCGAGCACCGTGAGACCCGCAGCGATTCCCTGATGGACCGATGTTCTCGGCATCAGGGACGGCCCAAAGGAATCGAGCGCCGCGCTGGCCTTCAGCGGCCCGGCCGGCCCACTGGTGATTGGGTTGAGTCGGTCCGACACCGTGACCGCCACCCTTACAAAGTTCTCCGTGAGGTTCATATAGCCGAGAAATCTAGCCACCAACGCTTCTCTGTCGGAAAACAGGGCCCTAGAGCCCTGTTTCGCGACACAGAAGGATGGGGTGGGCCTTATCCAACGATGGCCTTTCCTTCTTTAAGGTGTCTCCGTCTTGACCATCGCCATAACGATCTCGCTGCTTGTCATCCTCGTGGTGCTGGCCAACCTCGTAGGCGGATGGCTCTACGCCAACGGGTTTCGGGAGAGCGCGCTCCACGTCCAACCTCCGAAACGCAGCTTTGGTGTCTGGGTTCGATCTGTCGACAAGAGACAGATCACACTCACCGCCGGCGAGCCTCGACAGGACATCGGACACCCGGGAACTCTCGGTCTCTTCTGGAAGGGCGGGTACGGACAGGTCGGACCGGTGATCGGGGTCAAGGGTCTGGATATAACCCGGAAGTACACCCAACTCGATGGTGTCACACCCCCGATCTGTCTCGATGAGCCCATGGAGAAGTGCCAACCAGTGGATCTTGAGGGCTACGCCTATCCATCCGATCCGTCCGACGTCGATCTCGAGTTCGAAGAGACCACATACAACAGCCCGCTGGGAACCTTCGGAGCTTGGACTGTCCCTGGTGACAACACTGGCACGTGGGGAATCCATTTTCATGGATGGACGGCTGAGAGACGAGAGGCGATTCGGCTGCTGCCCTCATTCCATAGGGCTGGGGCCACATCGTTGGTCGTCGACTATCGCAACGACCCGGGCATGCCACAAGACCCAACCGGAAGGTATCGGTTTGGCCTATCCGAGTGGGAGGATGTCGAGGGAGCCGTCAGGTACGCATTGGACCACGGCGCCGTTGACATTGTTCTCGTCGGTTACAGCACAGGCGCTGCCCACGTCATGTCCTTCTTGGAGCGGTCAGACCTCGCAGGCCGGGTTCAAGGAGTGGTCCTGGACTCCCCGAACATCCTCCTCGCCGAAGCGATCCGATATGGATCACAGGATCAGCGCTTCTCGGGCACCACCATCAAGATCAGTCGCTTGGTCACCGAGTTCGGCATGTGGATCGCCGACCTGCGT
>JAZFTN010000034.1:0-15484 GCA_036446715.1 Acidimicrobiia bacterium
CTCTTCCGAAAGCGCGACCTCAAACCAAGGCTATTGGGACGTCCCTCGTTCCCATGAGCTGTACAGCCTGCCGTACACCCCTCCGTCGGCCTTGAGCTGGGTATGGGTGCCGTCCTGAACAATTCGGCCGTTATCGAAAACCAGGATCCGATCGGCGGCCTCCGCCGTGGACAAACGATGGGCAATCGTCACCACCGTTCGGCCTGCGGCGAGCTCGTTCAGCGCTTTGCTTATCCGCACCTCCGTTGCCGGATCGACAGCCGAGGTCGCCTCGTCGAGGATAAGCAGGTCGGGATCAGCAATCGCGGCGCGCACCAGTGTGACCAATTGACGCTCGCCCACAGAAAGAGCGCTGCCCCGTTCTCCGACCTGGGTGTCGAGACCTGATGACATCTCGCTGAGCCAATTGCCGAGACCGAGATGCTCGAAGGCTGTGATCATCTCTTCGTCGGTGGCATCGGGGCGTCCCATTCGAACGTTGTCCCCGATCGAGCCGCGAAACAGGACTCCCTCTTGGGGCACCATCACTACCCGATCACGGAGCGACGCAAACTTGAGGGTGCTGACATCGATATCTCCGATCAGCACCGTTCCCTGGGTGGGATCCATCAACCTGGAGAGAAGTTTGGCGAACGTGGTCTTACCCGATCCTGTCTCGCCCACAATCGCCACTCTCTGCTCTGGAGGAATTTCGATCGTGGTGTCACGTAACGCTGGCGATGCGGTGGCCTCGGCTGCCGTTTGACCTGATTGCGGATACCGGAAAGTCACCCGCTCGAAGCGAACCCCTACGGGCTCGCGTGGAAGATCGACACCGTCAGGTCCAGGGTCGGCAACGTCGGGGGCAATGTCCAGTATGTCTAGTACCCGTCTCCAGCCGGCGACTGCTGTCTGTGCCTCATTGACAGCCTCGCCCATGATTTGGACCGGCTGGATGAACAGCTGAACCAGGAACAGGAACGCTACGACCGTGCCTATGGTCGTGGTCCCCTGAGCCGCGAGAATCGTTCCTACCACCAGGACGGCAGCCACAACCACCGACGATGTGGCCTCGCCGGCACCCGAGAAAGCAGCCGACAACGTTCCTGCCTTCACAGCAGCGCTCCGGTGGCTTTCGATTGCCTCCTCCAGACGTTCCCGGGTCCCCGACTCGATGCCGTATGCGCGTATCACGGGGGCGCCGACCACGGTTTCCGCCAGAAGCGCAAGCATGTGACCGACCCGCTCACGGACCGTGAGGTATGCGACTTCGAGTCGGCTTTGGAACCAGCGAATCACCAGAACTATGAACGGCACCAGCGCAAGGACAATCAGACCGAGCGGTACTGAGAGTACGAGCATGACAATGAGGGCCAGGATTGCCTGGCCGCCGTTGATGATGATCATGAGACCGGCCCACTGCATGAAGCGGCTTATCTGATCAACATCGGAGGTGACCCGTGAGACAAGCACACCTCTCTGCTCAGAGGCCTGGTGGAGCATCGACAGGTCATGAATGTGTCGAAAGGCGCGGATGCGGAGACCCGATAGGGCGGTTTCGGCCACTTTCGCCAGGCGGATGTGCATCCATCCGGTTGCGCCTGCCGTGATCAGAACCGCTACCAGCGCAATGAGACTCATCTGGACGACGAAGCCGATGTCGATCGCCCCGTCCTCGAGACCACCGTCGATTATCTGCTGGACAGCGATGGGGACGATCACTTTGCCGGCGGTCGCCACCAGGGCAATCGCGATGGTCCCTCCAAGTCCGCGACGAAGTTCGGGCGAGAGACTCAGACCTCGACGGATGGTGGCCACGGCGCCGGTCGGGGCGTCTCGCTTCGGGTCGGCTTCGACGGCGGCTCCAGCGGTCACGCAGGCTCCTCCATCTGGTCGTAAGCATCGATGAGGCTCCGATAGGCGGGGAGTGACCTGTAGAGCGCCTCGTGTGTGCCGCGGTCCATGATCCGGCCGTCCTCGATGTAGATGACCTCATCGGCAAGCACTATGGAGGAGCGCCGGTAGGCAACAATGACCACACTGGTGTCCAACTGCTCCAAACCGTCGAGGATCGCGCTTTCCACAGCCGGATCGACAGCGGAGGTGGCGTCATCCAGCACAAGAAGTCTTGGCTCACGCACCAGGGCCCGGGCGATGGCGATACGTTGCCTCTGCCCTCCAGAAAGTGAGGCTCCGCGCTCACCGACCACCGTGGCGTACCCATCCGGAAGTTGGTTAATGAAATCGTCGGCCTGGGCAAGTTCGGCTGCCGCTACGACATCGGCCTCATCGAAGCGCTCACCCAGAGTGATGTTGCGATAGACCGAGTCGTTGAACAAGAACGTCTCCTGAAACACGATGCTCACGGCGTCGGCAAGCGCTACGCGGTCTAGATCGACGAGACCTCGGCCGTCGAGACAGATCTCTCCTTTCTCCGGGTCGAAGAGTCGCACCAGCAGGTGGGCGACGGTTGACTTACCCGAACCTGTGGGGCCCACGAGAGCAACCCTCGTGCCGGGGCTGACATTCAGGGTGACCGATTCGATTCCGCGACGCTCGTCATCGCTCAGCAGGCTTTCGGTACTGCCACCGCTGGCGGATAGGTCGGCGTGCTCGGTCTCTGCATAAAGGTATCCCACTGCCTCCGCTGAGGTTTCTGCTCCACCCTTCTCCGGAGAGAGTTGAGCCCCGTACTCAACCCGGGCCTCCTCGTTGAGGACGGCTTCTATCCGCTCGAGCCCGACCACTGAACGAGGAAGCTCACCAAGCAACCATCCGAACACCCGCATTGGAAGGGCGACCAGCCTGAAGAGGTAGGCGAAGGCTATGAGGGCGCCCGCGGTCAGGACTCCCTGATCGACCCTCCACGCACCGACCGCCAGAATCGCCAAGATCCCGATGCTTGGTAGTGCCTCGATCACAGGATCAAAAACCGCCCGGATACGGCCTACCTCGACCATGCGATCTCTCAGTGCATCAGATCTCTCTCCGAACCGACCTACTTCGGCATCCTCCCGGCCCAGGGTTTTGACTACCAGAGCCGCATCGAACGACTCGTGGGCAATGTCGGCCACCTCGGCCCTGAGTCGCTGCGCTTTGGCAGCGACAGCCCTCATCCTCCGCTGGAACGTGTAGTTGACGATCATCAGAGCCGGGCCTACGGCGAAACCGATCAACGCCAGAAAGGGGTCGGTGAGAAGGAGAAGGATCGCCGTGACGACAAGCATGATGATGACCCCAAAGGCCATCGGAAGGGGAGCGGCGACGAAAGAAGCCGCCTCGACGTCTTCGTTCACGTTGGCCAGCAACTGTCCGGTGGAATGACGACGATGCCATTCGACGGGTAGATCGAGATAGCGATCGGTAACGGCGACTCGATCCCGATACTGGATTCTATGTTGGGCGAAATAGGCGCCCATGCGGCGCAGGGTGATACCAACGGCTCGAGCAATCGACACTCCGATGACCAATGCGGCGGCGGCGGCCAGGGTTGCCATGGCTACCTCACCGGTATCGACGGCAGGCAGCAACACCGAGTCCATGATCCATCCGATGACAAAGGACGACACGATCGTCATGGCGGCAAACAAGATTGCACCAACACCACCAACGACAAACTCCCGAGGAGCTCTCCGCAGTTGCCGGCCTATCAGATGCCAGCTCTGACCCATCGACGCAACGGCCTGACGTTCAGGTGCCTCCGAATCGCTACGTGCCATATGTAAGTGAGGCTACGACCGGTTGCCTTCTAGCCAAATCTGGCTGAGCACGCCCCAAGCCGTGGTCTTATGACTGCTGGTGTTCGAATGCAGAGAGGACCGCGAGAAGCGAGGCCGTAGTGATGTTGGAGTCGACTCCGATACCCCATCGGAGGAGCCCTTGTTCGCCAACACTCTCGACGTAGGCGACGGCCTGAGCATCCGCACCGCGTCCTATGGCATGCTCGGTGTAGTCGACGACGTCGAAGACATCGCCCCAATGCTCACAGAGAGCGTGCACGAACGCTTCGACGGGTCCGTCACCCTCGCCGCGGACGGTTACCTCTTTACCGTCGAACTCGAGTTGGGCGTGGACACTGGTCCGACCGTGACCATTGCTGGTCGTCGTGTGCAAATCGTGGGCACGCAACCGGATTCTCGGTGAGGACGGCAGGTACTCCGCCTGAAACGCAGCCCACATCGAGTCAGGCGTGATCTCAGTTCCGCTGTCCTCGGTGATGTGCTGGATGGTTTTGGAGAACTCGATCTGCAGTCTTCGGGGCAGGTCGAAGCCATGCTCTTCCTTCATTACATAGGCCACGCCACCCTTGCCGGACTGTGAGTTGACCCTGATGACCGCCTCATAGGAGCGTCCTGTGTGCTTGGGGTCGATGGGTAGGTAAGGCACACCCCACGTGTCGTAGTCATCTGCCAGCGCATCAAAGCCCTTCTTGATCGCGTCTTGATGCGAACCAGAAAAGGCCGTGTAGACCAGGTCTCCGACGTAGGGATGTCGGGGGTGGACAGGCAGCCGGTTGCAGTACTCGGCGGTGCGCCGGAGGGAGTCGATATCACTGATATCCAGCTCGGGATCCACCCCGTTGGCGAACAGGTTCATCGCAAGATTCACCAAATCGACGTTTCCGGTGCGCTCGCCATTGCCGAACAAAGTGCCTTCAACCCGATCGGCGCCGGCCATGACCCCAAATTCGGCCGCGGCGACAGCACATCCGCGGTCGTTGTGGGGGTGAAGACTGACGATCACAGAATCTCTGTCTCGAATAGTCCGCCCAAACCACTCGATGACATCGCCATAGACATTTGGGGAGTAACACTCGACAGTGGCCGGCAGGTTGAAGATGATCGGGTTGTCAGGTGTCGGATCCATGACTTCCATCACCGCCTCGCAGACTTCCACTGCATAGTCAGGCTCGGTGAGCGTGAAACTCTCCGGTGAGTACTCGTACCGAATGACGGAGTCCTCCATCGTCTCTTCCAGCTTCCGACAGACCTTGGCGGCATCGACCGCGATCTCCTTTATGCCCTCCTTGTCGAGCCCGAAGACGACGTCTCGCTGAAGCGGGTTGGTGGAGTTGTAGAAATGAACAATTGCCTCCCGAGCACCCTTGATGCAGTCGTAGGTGCGTTCGATGAGCTCGTCCCGACATTGAACCAGCACTTGAATAGTGACATCTTCGGGAACGAGATCATCCTCGATCAACCGACGAACGAAGTCGTAGTCGGGTTGGCTCGCCGAGGGGAAACCCACTTCGATCTCCTTGAACCCCATCTCCACCAACGCTTGGAACATTCGAAGCTTTCGCGCCGAATCCATCGGCTCGATCAGGGCCTGATTCCCATCCCTCAGGTCGACCGAGCACCATCTGGGCGCCTTTTCGATGACGCGGTTTGGCCAAGTCCGATCTTCTAGGACAAGAGGCAGATATGGACCGTACCTCTCGAAGGGCATCTTCTTTGGCGTGACATTTGGAGGAGGCATCAGATTGTCCTTGATAGGTGTGGATGGGAATGAATGGCCGGAAAATGAAAAAGACCCCCTGGGTGGGGGCGGGCGAAGGCGGAAATGTGCGCGTTCGCCTACATGAGAAGAAGGAGGTCGGATCGCTTTTCTCGAGTCACGCGAATCATTATAGCCCTCCTGCGCCTGGTCATACAACGGCCTGACTCTGCTTAGCTTGCGCTCATGAATCATCGCATCCGTTTCATCATCGTATTTGGACTCGTACTCGCCGCGTGTGGGGGTGGATCGGAGGCCGCCACGACAACATCGTCCACCACAAACTCTGACAGTGGGGGAGTGGAGACCACCACGACTGCTCCTGTCACCATCGAAACCACCACGACTGCTGTACCGGATACGACCACCACCGCGGCGACACCAGACGTTGATGCCGATGCGGTGGTGGCCGCGAAGACTGCAGCCGCCGAAGCGGTCTTCGATGACCAAAGGACGGTCACCCCTGGCCCCACCGACGAATTCGACGAGGGCGATGACATTGTTTACAAGTCGTGCTTGCTGACTGATGAATTCGATCTGTCCAATCTCGATGACGTCTCCGCTGCGGCACTGGTCACCGATTTCCAGGGACCCTCTGCCACTCCTCCGTTCCCCGGCCAAAGTGGCTCGCTCGAGGCGCGGGTGTTCAATAGCGAAGCCGAGGCCGCCGAAGCGTTTGCCGTATTCCAGCGGATCTTCGCCAGCCGGGAAGGCCTGGAGTGCATGACCGAGGTGGTGACGGAGATTCTGACGGCTGATGTCCCTGTGGAGGACTTCACATTCAACATCGAGGAAGTCACCGTGGCCGGATCCCAAACAGGTGCTCGATTCAGCATAACGTTCGACGTCTCCGGTTTCGAAGGAGGTTTCTTCATCGAATTCCAGGGCACCCGTATCGACTCATGGACCGTGATCGCCAGCTTCATCACATTTGACGAGCCTTTCGATCGTGACATCGCCGACGCCGTGTTCAGTGCTGCGGTCAGTGCCTGATAGGGGCGAGCATCTGATCTTGCCTCGTGAATCGATATCTCAACAACCCAATGCGTAACCGACAGCCCAGCAAACATTTCTCATCGTGACGTCGTCTACCGTTCCAACATGGCTGGTGAGCGACGATTGCGCCATCGTGTGCACTCCGTCACAGTTGATCACCGACGGCCGGTCGAGACCGGCTGCTTCGTGATCCAACTCGACCTCAGCAGCGAGCCCGCGGACCGAGGTGGTGATTTCAACAACCGTGATCCTCTGGCGCACGTCGATCACTTCGGCACGAGTCAGAATCAAGACGGGTCGTGTCTTCCTGCCGATCTGGGTTAGCCAGACCTCGCCCCGGGTCACTCTTCACCCCAAGCTTCCGCTTCTTCCCAGTCTGGATCAGGCCGCTCGGGAATCCTTTGATACGCATCCCTGTCGGACTGCGCCAAAGCAGCGCGAACTGCGGCAGCAACCCCTTGACGAGCGGCGGCGGAGACGTTGATATTCAGCCGACGAGCACGCTTGGCCAGTTCGTCGTCCAACGTGAAGGTGGTGCGTGTCGAGGCCATATCCTCATGCTAGCACCAGGTGATACACCCGGGAAAGTTTGAGCCACGTCATCGGAGAACTTGCCGGGGGTCGCACATGCATGTAGTATGCATGCATGCCAAATGTCCAGGTACGAAATGTACCCGAGGAGATTCATGAGGCGCTGGTGCATCGTGCCGAACTGGCCGGGCAGTCCTTGCAGCAGTTCCTGGCCGCTCAACTCGCACTGATTGCTACGACACCCACGCTCGACGAAATTCTCGATCGCATCCAAGACCGCAGTCAGGGCCGAGCCAGTGGCCAGGAGGCTGTGACTGCGCTCGAAGCCGACCGTGCTCGTCGTTGATGCTTCCGTTGTAGCTCCAGTCGTTGCCGATGGAGGGTTGGATGGTATCCACTACCGGCGGCGCCTACGTGGGGAAGGGCTGGCTGCTCCGGATCTGCTGCGCGTCGAAGTCCTCTCTGTAATTCGTGCGCAACTTGGGAACCGCGCGCTTGATACAAAACAAGCAGATCATGCCGTGGATGACCTCATCGATCTACCGATAGCGGTCTACCCGACTGTCTCCTTGTTACCCAGGACGTGGGAGCTACGCGACAACCTCACCGCCTATGACGCGTGCTACGTGGCGTTGGCGGAAGCCCTCGGGTGCACACTGCTAACGGCCGATGTCAGGCTCTCTCGAGCACCGGGTACGAGGTGCTCGATCGAATTGGTTTGAGATGTGATTGAGCGAGCCGGTTGGTATAGCGGGAGAGAATATTCTGGCCGGACTGGGGATGACATACCTGTCAGCTTGACATAACGTGGATTATGGGCGCTTATTCGGGACAGCCGTCATCTGTTGACCAATTGCCTCTCCCCCTGTGCCCAGGCGCAGAAATCGTTCAGGACTATTCTCGTGGAGGGTGTCCTCGCGGTCGGATTCCGTTCGTAGAGAGGGTGAGAGCGGGAAATGCCCGCACCCGATTGAGGAGTGATCCATGAGTCAGTACCTGTTGTCCACATACGCCGGGGAGGGCGAGACCCGCGCGCCGATGTCACCTGAGGAGACGCAGACATTCATGGAAAGGGTCTACGCCCTTGAAGCGGAGATGAAGGAGAGCGGTACGTTCGTCTTCACCGGGCGACTCCATGACCCTGACGCGGCGACCGTCGTCCGGTCGAAGGACGGTGACCTGGTCATGACCGATGGACCGTTTGTTGAGTCGAAAGAGCACATCGCCGGGTTTTACATCATCAACGCGGACGACCTCGACGCCGCACTGAGCTGGGCGGGCAAGGTTGTGGATGCAATCAACCATCCGATCGAGGTCACCCCGTTCTTCGAGATGCCGGGCGCTTGAAGGCATGACCCGACTCGTCGCTGCCCATCAGGATGCGACGGAAGTCGAACGTGTCTTCCGTGAGGTTTACGGCCAGGCGGTGGCGACTCTGGTCCGTGTCTTCGGCGACATCACCCTTGCCGAAGACGCCGTCCAGGAAGCGTTTGTGGTGGCAAGCGACAAGTGGCGGAGTCACGGCATCCCACCGAACCCGGCGGGGTGGATCGTTACGACCGCTCGCAACCGTGGCATCGATGAGTTTCGCCGCTCGTCCCGGGGCCGTGAGCTTCATGAACAGCTTGGTGAAATCTCACGGGACGAATTGGATGGTGAGGATTGGGGAGATGATGGGCTCGTGAGTGACGACCAACTCCGACTGATCTTCACCTGCTGTCATCCGGCGCTGCGAACGGAGCACCAGGTGGCGTTGACGCTCCAACTGCTGGGCGGCCTGAGTGTGAATGAGGTGGCCCGGTCGTTCCTGGTCAGCGAATCGGCGATGGCGAAACGTCTCGTCCGGGCCAAATACAAGATCAGGGCCGCCAAGATCCCCTATCGGGTGCCGGCAGATGCCGAGCTTCCTCAGCGACTTCGATCGGTCCTGTCGGTTGTGTATCTCATCTACAACACCGGGGTGGATGATCCGGACCGGGCCTCGTTGCGAAGTGATGCAATTCGGCTATCTCGTTCTCTGCTCGAGCTGATGCCCGACGAGCCCGAAACGGCAGGCCTGCTCGCCCTGATGTTGCTCAGCGAATCCAGGGTGCCGGCCCGCACAGCTGAGGGTGCCCTCGTGCTTTTGGGCGACCAGGACCGAGCCAAGTGGGACCGGCCCATGATTGAAGAGGGCCATGCCCTCGTGCGCGCCTGCATTCGCCGCGATCAGCCGGGTCCCTACCAGCTCCAGGCCGCGATCCAGGCCGTGCACTGCGAGGCCGACACGTTCGAGGCAACCGACTGGCCTCAGATTCTCACCCTTTACGATCATCTGTTCGAGGTCATGCCCACCCTCGTGGTTGCGCTCAATCGGGCCATCGCCGTTGCTGAGGTCGAGGGTCCAGATGCTGGCCTCACAGCCATCGACGCAGTCGCAACCGATCTCGACAGCTATCACCTGATGCATGCAGCACGCGGCACGATGTTGCGACGGCTGGGAGACCCTGAAGCGGCCAAGACCGCCTTCGAACGCGCCGCTCACCTCGCAGCGACGGAGGTCGACCGGCGGTTTCTGGCGCAACAGATCGAGGAGTTAACTCACTACCCTCAGCGATAATCCTGTTTCTGGACCGAAATGCACTGGTTATTCATATACATCGTGTGGATGGTGTACATCCTGCTCGCCATGGGTGTACTCGAGGCAGCCTCGGATCGAACCCAGGATCTGCGCGGAGCGCGAACAGCCCTCGTGTTTGGGGCGGTCCTTGGCGCAGCCTTGACGTTGGCGATTCTCTGGTTCGGTCCGATCGATCCGTTCGCGTGACAGAGGTGAGGAGTGCCGGGAACCCCTAGAATGCGCTTCATCGTCGAATTAGACGTGGAATAACCAGCAACCCCCAATGGGTTGTACTTCCAGAATTCGATTGCCAGGAAAGGTTCACCAACGATGGCCACAGTCGCCCTCACCAAAGACACATTCGATCAGACCATTCGTGACAACGAGACGGTCATTGTCGACTTCTGGGCCGAATGGTGCGGTCCGTGTAGGTCGTTCGCCCCTGTTTTTGAGAGTGCCTCGGAGACACATGAAGGCATCGTTTTCGGCAAGGTGGACACCGAGGCCGAACAAGAGCTGGCGATGCAGTTCGGGATTCGCTCCATCCCCACCCTCATGGTCTTTCGAGACCAGATCGTTCTCTACTCCCAACCAGGCGCGCTACCCGGTCAGGCTTTCGAAGACCTCGTAGGTCAGGTCAAGGAAATCGACATGGAAGATGTCCGGGCTCAGATCGCCGACCAGGAAGCTTCGGACGATCACGAGCACGATCACGAGCACGAACACACTCACTGACCTCTGTACGCACGTCGCAAGCGGCTAGGACGGCTTGCGATACACCGACACGTGTTGACCGGACCCCTCTGTAAAGGGACGTTTGTCATACCAACCCCACCTGTTCTCGAGCTCGAGACCGGCCAAACGAGCCATCAGGTCCAGCTCTGAAGGCCAGGCGTAACGAATCTCCACGGGCAAAACAAGCGACTGACCGTCGGCCTGTCGTCGCACCACGTGGGATGTGATCCTCTGTTTCAACGGACTGTGAATCGACATCTCGATTGCGTGTTCCTCATTAGAGGCGATGCTGGAGACCCCCATTCGGGTGTTGTGATCGTCGAACCGCTTCATGTCCGGCACGAAGCAGTCGAGAACGAATCGCCCTCCCGGCTCCAGGTGATCAGCCACGTTCTGGAAACACTCGACCTGTCGCTCCTGAGTCAACAAGGCGAAGATCGTGTTGAAAGCGAGCAAGACCACCGGGAAGACGTCTTCCACGTCGACATCGGCCATGTCCCCGATTGCGACCTCGATCGCCTCTCCCCCGGGTTTTGCCCTCATCCGGGTGATCATCTCGTCGGAGACATCGATTCCGGTGACCTTCACGCCTCTCTGAGACAACGGAATGGCTATCCGCCCGGTACCGACACCGAGTTCGAGCAGTCTTGGTGGCGATCCGGCGAGGTCGACGAGAAGGTCCAGTGCCGCGTCCTCGATCAACTCGTAGATCTCGTCGTAATAAGGCGCCCACCTGACGCCATAAGTCTTGTCGTCGTACTCACTCATCGTTCTAGATGTTCCCGTCGACCAGGGCCAGGATCTCGCGCTCCACACTGCTCGCTTGCTTCTCCATCTCGGCACCTCGATCGAGATATTCGGTGGCGATCGTTTGATCGCTCAGATCCTTGACGTTGATCCGCACGTTGAGATAGGCGCCTCTTATCGCCGCGCGTGCACAGAGTGCTCCCACCCCGGCATCGGAAGCCGAGGTCTCCTGTCCGATGTCTGCCATGGCCCTGATCGTTTCCATCGCTTCGAGCGAGACTTCCATCACCTTCAGAGGCACTTCGATGGCATCCCTGGTTGCTGCCTCTACCGCGGCCATTCGCGCTTCCCGTTCCTTCTCGTTGCCTTGAGGGAGTCGAAGAGCGCCGAGGATCGAATTGAAAGCCTGGGTGTCCGCATCCACAAGACCCAGGAGCTCCTCCTGGGAGATCTTTCCGTTCTCTGCCCAGTCAGAGAACTCTTCCCAACGATCGTCCCAACCGCGACGGTGGGAGGAGAGGTTGGCGACCATGGTGCCTAGAGCGGCGCCCAGAGCCCCTAGAGCCGCAGCAACCGAACCGCCTCCGGGCGCCGGTGATTCGGAGGCCGTCTCTTCGACAAATGCCCGCAGCGACCGGTCGATCAGCTTCGAGTCCTCGCCATCGCTTGCGAGGACGTACTCGACGATCTTCCTGCTCGGATCGAACTCACTGAGCTCGTCGAGCGCCATCGACTTGACCGCGATCTTGATCAGCTCGGAGTCGGACACTCCGGTGGAGCGCTGCTGCTTGCGCAGGAAGTAGCGTCCGGCGTCGAGCATGGCCTGTAGCGGAATGAGGCCCACGAGCTCGGATCCTGTCACCCGCACTCCCCTGTCGCGCGCTCTTTCGACGCACTCGTCAAAGGCGACATGGATCGGTGTCACTGAGATGTTGGTCAGGTTCATCGAGATCTGAGCGACGCCGTACTCCTCTATGTACCAGCCGATGGCCTTCACTGCCTTGAGTGAGCCCGGCACCCATTCCGGCTCGCCATCAGCGTCGCGTACTACCTCGCCGGTGAGCGGATCGCCATCCCGTCTCATCCGACCCTTCTCGCGAATATCAAACGCGATCGCGTTGGCCCGACGGGTTGAGGTGGTGTTGAGATTGACGTTGTAGGCGACCAGGAAGTCGCGCGCTCCGACCGCAGTTGCACCGGACCGCGGGTTGAATTCTGCGGGACCAAAGTCAGGTGCCCATTCGGGGTCGGCCAACTTCGCCGCCAGGCCTTCGTACTCGCCAGCCCGCACCGCAGCCAGATTTCGACGTCCCGACAGGGTGGCAGCCTCCTCATAGCAGTAGACCGTGATGCCGACCTCGTCGCCAAGGCGTCTCGCTAGCTCCCGCGCATAACCAGCCGTCTCTTCCATGGTTACGCCGGCAATGGGTATGAGAGGACAGACGTCGGTGGTGCCAAAGCGGGGATGCTCCCCAGAGTGCTTGGTCATATCGATCAGTTCTGAGGCTTTGCGAACACCACGTACGGCGGCCTCGACGACTTCCTCAGGAGTCCCGGCGAAGGTGACCACCGTGCGGTTGGTGGCCTTGCCGGGGTCGAAATCCAGAAGCTTCACACCATCCACGGCTTCGATTTCGTCGGTGATCTGACGAATAACGCTCAGGTCGTTCCCCTCGCTGAAGTTGGGGACGCACTCGATCAGTCGGTCCAAAATGGTGGCCCTCGGTGGCGGGGTTGCGTGCTAACACTGTAGCGACGCATCCCTGCGCGAACCCGTGCGCCGCTCCGACCCTTAAGGTGGAAAGCTATGCCAGCAGACCCACGTGTAATTGCTGACCTCGAGTCGGCTTCGATCGAATACGAAGAGATGGCCTGTGACCCCGAACTCGCCGACACGGCCGCTTTCTGTGAGGCGTACGGAATCCCGCTGGAAAAGTCGGCCAACGCCATTCTTGTTGCCTCACGTAAGCCTGAAGGGCATCACGCCGTCTGTGTTGTGCTGGCCACCTCACGTCTCGATGTCAACGGTGTTGTCCGTCGTCGGCTTGGAGTGCGCAAAGTCAGCTTCGCTTCGGCAGAGCTCACCCGTGATCTGACAGGTCAGGAGATAGGTGGTGTGACCATCTTTGGTCTTCCAGAAGGTGTGCCCGTCTGGATAGATAGCGGTGTTCTGGACAATGACTGGGTCGTCGTTGGCGCCGGTTCCCGTTCGGCGAAGATCCGGTTCGATCCCAACCAGCTTGTCGGCTTGGACGGTTACGAGATTGTGGAGGATCTGGCCAAGCAGCCGGAGTCAGTCTGAAGCTTGGATCTGCTTTCGCAATAGGAACCCGTATCCGACAAAACCAATGAGCGCGAACGCAAACCACTGGATGGCGTAAGCAAGATGAGGGCCATCATCGTCGAAGACAGGAGGACGCACCGATATCGGCAGGTCTCCGCTCCCCTCCCCTATCAATACGAGGTATACCGGCGCAAGCGGTATCTCCAATTGTTGCTGGATTCTGGTGATATCAACGCGACTCGTCGTCGTCAGTCGTCCCTCTTCGGGGTCGACAGGTCCCAGAGGTGGCCTCTCCTGGGACAAATGCACCCATCCCTCCACAGTTACCTTCCCCGGTGGAGGTGGAGCCTCGGTCGCCGGTACCTGGTCTAGGCCCAGCGACACCCATCCTCGATTAACCAGAATTGCGGCGCTGCTCTCCCCCACCAACGGGGTGATCACATGGAAACCCGCGGTGCTTCGATACACCTGGGAGCGAACTAGCAATTCATCCTCGGGGTAGAACACTCCCGTCGCGACTGCTCGCCGATACTCGAGGCTTTCTATGTCAGCGCCGACGGAATCGAGAAGGACCACTATGTCAACAGGATCCTCCGCGAACCGGGCCAGGCCCACAGCGTTCTCGAGACGGCGCTCCTCGAGTCGATCCAGCTGCCAGAACCCGAGTCGAACAAAGAGAATGACTACCAGGAGCACCACCAGATGAGAGATCACCCATTTGGGCGTGAGAAAGCCACGAGATTCAGACAAATTGCCACGATAGGCGACCCCATCACCCTGAGGGCAGCCCAACCCATGCTCCTAGTCGGCCGTCACCGGCTCGAGCTCGTCGATCTCCTCGAAATTGACCTGCTCGGCGACCACCTCGATACGACTGGTACTCCCGTCAGGGCTCTCCCAAAACCGTCGCTGCACCGACCCGCATACCCAAATCCGATCGCCTTTCTCACCGGGCTCGGCCACCAAGTCCTCAGGTGGATCCCAGAGGGTCACGGGTATCACATCCACTCGACGTCTGGGATGGTCGGCTCGCACAGTGACCAGATAGCGAATCAGACGGGTTCCGGAATCGAAGACCCTCTGCTCGGCGTTGGTGGTCAGTTGACCACATAGGACCATCAGATTGAGATCCATGACATTTCTCCCCTCAACATGTGGGAAGTGCGGCAATGAGGGAGTGTGACGGGACCCGGGGACAGATTCTCTAGCTCAGAGCCTGGCGAAGGTCGTCAACACCTTCGAAGTCGGGCTCTTGCTCATCGAGGGCAGCGACGATGCGTCTGGCGGCGTCCTTATCGCCGGCCGCGAGAGCAACCCTGGCAGCCACATACCACCGACGCACCTCACCAGGTGAAGGTGACGCAATCAGCCGACCGGGCTTGATGATCGGCCAGGCCTCTCTTGCCCTTCCCTCATCTATCAGAAAAGAGGCATAGACCACGCGGGCCTCGTTGGAGACCGTTGCCGAGACATCGTGCTCCTGGATACGCTCCCACGTCTTGGTGACGTCTTCCTTACGGCCGAGGGCCCGCAAACAGTCCATCTCGACCGGCATGTGGATCAGATCCCCGGTGATGCGTCGGAAAGTTCGGAGTTCCCGCAAGGCCTCCTCCCAACGTCCCGACCTGTAGGCGGAAAGACCCAACAGTTCTCTGATAGTGGATGAGCGAGGCGAAAGCTCCTTCGCACTACGAAGCTCCGGAAGGGCGGCCGCATAGCGCTCGTCCGCGAATTGCTGCATCGCTTTGGAGAGGTGCCCAAGGGCTGGCTCACGACGGTCCTTAGGTGTGGAGCGAAATATGTCTTCCCGCACCCATTTGGGCAGTTGGCCCGAAGTGACCGAGGTGATCGTCTGGTGTCGAGGCTGTTGCCGGCCGCGGTGACTGGAACCACCGGACCTGTTCGACTTGTAATTGTTGTCGGACTGGCGAGCCACCATGTCTCCTGTGTCAAAGAAGGGCCACCAACGCTAGTCAGCGGCCCTTCGACGTTTACTGCCCGGCAGTGACCTACTCTCCCGGGGGGCTACCCCCCAAGTACCATCGGCGCTGACAGGTTTCACTTCCGTGTTCGGAATGGGAACGGGTGGTTCCCCATCGCTTTCGCCACCGGACAAA
>JAZFTN010000035.1:0-16103 GCA_036446715.1 Acidimicrobiia bacterium
CACCTCCCTCACCAGCTTCTGAAACTCGCGCTGGACCAGAGGATCGAGGCCCGTGCTTGGTTCGTCCATGATCAGAACTTCTGGGCGGTTCATGAAAGCTTGGATGACTCCGACCTTTTGGCGGTTGCCGGAGCTGTAGTCGGAGACTTTGACCCCCAGGTCACTGTTGAACCGCTCGGCAAGCTCATCGACGTAGGACCAGTCGACGCCACCCCTCAGGTTGGCGAAGTAGGTGAGGGTGTCCCGACCCGTCAGGCTTGGGTACATCGCAAGGTCGCCGGGGACGTACCCGATGTGATTGCGAAGCTCCACCGATTTTTCGTGGGTGTCCATCCCCAGTATCTCGGCACGACCTGCCGTTGGTCGGATCAGATCGAGGATGGTGCGGATCATGGTTGTTTTTCCAGATCCGTTCGGCCCGAGAAAGCCAAAGACCTCTCCCATTCTGACTTCCATATCCAGGTCGATCAGGGCCTTCACCTGTCCGTAGTGCTTGGTCAGGCCCTCGGTTCGGATTGCCGGTGTCATTTGGTTGCTCTCTGTTCGGTGTCAGGAGTCGGTTGTAGCTGTTCGATCGTCTGTTTCGTTTGCGCCATGATTTCCCTGTTGAAGAGCTCGCCGGAGAAGATCTGGAGCGTGTACGGCGCCGAGGCCATCAACCCCTCTGCGGTCAGCATGTCGACTCCGAAAGCTCGGGTGAGTTGGTCATGGAGCATCAGCCCTCCGAGCTGCATGGCGACCAGTACCGCCGCCTGTTTTCGGGGGTCGCCGTGATATTCGTTGATCAGGCCGTGCTCCTTGCCTTCGACAAGCTGAGCTGTCACTTCGGCAACGAAGTCACCGAAGATCCTGGCGGCGGTTTCGCTCCCGGTTCCCAGGGTCCACGCCAGGTAGCGGAGGGTTGGTTCGGCCAGTTGGTATGTGGCTGCGATCGCGCCGGGATTGCGATAGGCACCGGTCTCGACCGCTTCTCGCTTCATCTCCATCGTCATATGAACCACGTACTCATCACAGGCGCGATGCAAGCCCTCCTTCGATCCAAAGTGGTGGAGAACCAGGGCCGGCGACACCCCGGCGTCCTTGGCGATAGCGCGAACCGTGGTCCCGACGAACCCGTCCTTGGGGAACCGCTCTATCGCCACATCGCGGATACGAGCCCGGGTGGTCAGATCCTCAGTGACTGAACGCATGTTCAGGATACTAAACGAACGTTCAGTTATTTGGCAAACCTATCGGCCGTCGTCGTGTCAGCTTGCAGCCACGACGGTCTCGACGAGGGCTCGCGCCTCGATTGCCGGATCGAACATGATCTCGATATCGGGGGTGACGCCGACGCCACCGAAGTCATGACCGCCGGGTGTGAGCCACCTGGCGATAGTCAGCTTCAGGGCTCCTCCATTGGAGAGGTTGAACCGTTGCTGAACGGTGTTCTTCCCGAAGGTGTTCTCACCCACGACAGTGGCCAGGCCACGTTCCTGGAGCACAGCCGACACCACTTCCGACGCGGAGGCACTGCCTTTGTTCACGACGAAAGTGACCTTCATGCCTGCCGGCACGATCGCCGCCCCGGTGACGGCGTACGGTCTTGACTCGTCCGGACCCTGAGTAACCACGACGTCGCCGTCTGGAAGGAATATCGAAGTGATTTCGATGGCGGTGTCGAGGAGACCCCCAGGGTTGTTTCTGAGATCGATAACCAGTTCGTCGATGCCCTCTGCCAGGAGGTCGATCACTGCTTCTTCGAACTGCTCGTCGGCGTTGGCGGAGAAGATCCGGAGTTGGATGTAGCCGATGCTGCCAAAGCTCTCCGAGTCGATTACGGGGATGATCACCGCAGCGCGTGTAATCGCGATCTCGAATGTCTCACCATCCCGGTCGATGGTCAGCACCACCTCGGTGCCGGCGGGGCCACGTACTTGTGAAGTGACCTCGTCGATCGTCCAGCCCTCCACCGAAGTCCCGTCGACACCGATGATGGCGTCGTCGCGCTGAAGCCCGGCCGCCTCGGCCGGGGCCCCTTCGATGGTTGACACGATCAGTATGCGACAGGTCTCCGAAACGATCGAGCACTGCTTGTTGTCGCCTTCGATGGTCTGGTCCTCGGGGGAGACCAGGGCCCCGATTCCCTCGATCTCGCCTTCTTGCTCCTCTTCGAGGAGTTCCAGGGCCTCCTGGTCGAAGTAGGTGGAGTTGGGGTCGAGGGCATGGGTGGCCAGGCCGATGACGATGGCTTCGGCTGCCTGCGCGCTGTCGTCGGCTGTTGACGCCGCCACCTCACACGATGCCTTGAACTCGTCGGCAGGAAGGGCACAGGTGAGCGCATCAGACGACGATGTCCCATCCAATGCCTCCAGACCCTTGATGGCAGCGGAAGCCAGGGTGGCATCGTCGATCTCGTCGACATAGTGAATCTGGATCAGCTCATAAGCCTCACAGACGATGACGACCTGCTCCGGCGCGGAGTCACAGTCCACCGCCTCGATCTGTCGGGGACTCGTGGTCGTGTCGGTCGTCCCGGCAAGAGACGTCGGGGTGACCGGTTGGCTGGTCGATGTCGTGGCATCGGACCCACCCGACGAACAGGCGGCCGCGATGACTGCGAGAGTGACGATGAGAAGGGTGAGGCGGTTGTTGATCATGACGCAGCGTCGAGGGCGGCTTGCACGACTTCTTCAACGGACATCCCAGTCGTCAGCTCGAGCTCACGGTCTGGTGTGAGACCGCCGTTTCCGGCGGTAAGACCGCTGGGGGTTGCCCACCGGGCCACCGCGAGGTAGAACTCTCCGCCGTTACGCAGATTGAAGGGTATCTGGACGGCGTCCTTACCGAACGTGTTCGTGCCGACCATCACCGCGCCACGGCGATCTCTCAAGGCTCCCGCCACGATCTCCGCAGCGGACGCCGTGCCCTGGTTCACAAGGACGATCAAACGCTCTTCTGTAGCCAGCCCCCCTTCGGTCGCCGTGTACTCGACTTGCTCGTCCGGGGCGAACGACTCGAGGACCAGCCCCCCACTGATGAATTCTGAGGCAACATCGACCGAGGCATCGACAAGGCCACCGGGGTTGTCGCGAAGATCGATGACGATCGTGCGCGGCTTGAATTCCGAGAGAGATATCAGGGCTTCCTCCACGAGGCCGGGGATGTCGTCCTCGAAGTCTGGTATTCGCAGATACCCGACGCCGGGCAGCGGGATCTCCACACTCACCGTAGGGACAGTGAGCTCGGACCGCTCGATGGTGAATGTCAGCCTTTCTCCTCTTTCACGCTCCACGACTATTTCGACCGATCCCGCTTCGTCCCCTGCCATGGCGGCTGCTGTTGCGGCGAAGCCCCGGCCGTCGACCGGTTCGCCATCAATCTCGACAACGAAATCCCCGGCTTGCAGCCCGGCGTTCGCCCCGGGGTTGTCTTCCAGCACGAAGACGATCTGTAGCTGGCAGGCCGCAGTGACCATGGCGCATTTCGAGCCCACCGCATCGATGGCATCGAGGAGTAGACCGACCCCTCCGACGAGACCGTTGGCACGGAACGATCCCACCTGGTCTGGCGGCACGTAATAGGAGAAGGGGTCGAGTCCTACGTCTGTCATCGCGGTGACCGCGGCGTCCACCGCCGGACCGACGGCGATGCCCGACTCGTGAACCATTTGCGCTAGTTGATCGCAAAACTCGGTGAAGTCTTCGTGTGGCACCGCGCATACAAGAGTGCGAGGCCGCGGCTCGGTCTCGGTGCTCGTGAACTCCCGGAGACTCCTCAGGGCAACGCCGGCCAAGTCCGAGCTGGGCCACGGTCTGTCGACATGCCATCTCTGAACGAGCTCGTAGACCTCGCACATCGCCGAGAAGGTCACAGGCGGGGCAACGCAGTCCTGCACTTGGTATGGCTGACCGCCCACGGTGGTGCTTGGCACAGAAGGCACTGCTGCCGTGGCTGGAGCCTCGAGCGCAGTCAGCGCAGGCTCCGCCGCCGACCCACATGCGACGACAGAAATCAACAAGAGCGTGAGAGCCGTGCGCATTGCCGCCATTATGTTGGATCATTCGGCAGTTACCGTCAGCTTCATGAGTACACGAGTCATTCTTCGCTCGCCATTCGGAGAAACGGTCACACGGGACATAGCCGACGGTCACTGGGCGGATCCGGTTGGTGATGCCGATTCGACGTTGGGTGAGGGCTACTGGGCGGTGCCCGGTCTGGTGGATGCCCATTCTCATCTGGCCACCAGAGACCTGCCAACGCCGAAGGGGGGCTATCAGCCGGGTGTTCTCGATGAGGCGGTCGAGCGAGCCAGAGAGGCTCTGGCCGCGGGTATCACCCTTCTCCTCGACAAGGGTTGGTGCGACACGACCACGATCGACTTGATCGGCGCCGTGCCCGAATCGGAGCGGCCGGAGATCGAAGCAGCCGCACAGATCATCGCCGTCGAGGAGGGTTACTACCCCGACTTCGCGCTGGAGATCGATGCCTCCGAAATAGGTTCAGCGGTAGCCAAACAGGCGGTCACAGGAGCGGGTTGGGTGAAGCTCATCGGTGACTGGCCCCGACGGGGACGAGGCCCGGTGGCCAACTTCACCGAAGATCAACTCAGACAGGCTGTCAGGGTCGCCAACGATTCGGGATCTCGGGTCGCGATCCATACGCAGGCGCGGGAGGTGCCATCGATGGCAGTGGCCGCGGGTGTCCACTCCATCGAGCACGGTCTCTTCCTCACCGACTCCGACGTGGTAGCCCTAGCCAAGCGAGGTGGGATGTGGGTGCCGACCGTGCTTCGGATCGAGGAGACGATCACTCAACTTGGCGCCGAGTCGGGTGGCGGGCGTCTTCTCATCGAAGGCCTCGACAACACACGTCGTCTTCTTCCAGCTGCTTTCGAGGCGGGGGTGCGGGTCCTGGCGGGTACCGATCTCGTCGGCACTCCGGCGAATGTGGCCAGCGAGGCGATCAAACTGGGGGAGTACGGACTCTCCAACACCCAGGTCGTGGAGGCGGTGACAACCGCGGGATTCAGGGCCACCGATCGGAGTTCGGACTTCGCCATCGGCGCTCCTGCGGACGCCGTGCTGTTTCCTGAGGACCCGATATCCGACCTGGAGGTTCTCAGGCACCCGACCGTTGTGATTCGAAAAGGGACCGTCGTATGAGACTGGTTCTTGCTTCGGGGTCGCCCCGACGACGCCAGCTATTGGAAACGCTGGGTCTCGATTTTGATGTCGAACCTTCAGAAATCGATGAGTCCCGACGTCCGGACGAGACTCCAGGAGTCTATGTAGAGAGGATTGCCATTGAGAAGGCGCGAGCGGTGGCAGCCGCCGATCGTGTCGTGCTTGCGGCCGACACCGTGGTGGTTCACGAGGGAAAGATCTTGGGGAAACCCGGTCACCCTGAGGAGGCCCGCTCGATGTTGCGACGACTCCAGGGCGATCGTCATGAGGTATTCACCGGTGTAGCAGTTGCCTCATGGGACGGTGGTCCGGTGGTTCACCCTGCCGTGGATGTGACCGAAGTGACTTTTCTCCCAATGACCGATGATGAGATCGCCGACTACGTATCAACCGGAGAGCCTATGGACAAGGCTGGCGCCTACGCCCTTCAGGGCGCAGGCGGGCGGTTCATCGAGTCGGTGAAGGGCAGTCCTTTCACGGTGATCGGCCTGCCGATCCATCTGGTCTCACGTCTGATCTCGCACGCCGGGCTCGATATCAGAGTATTTCAACTCGAACTGCCTGGCTGAGCGGGTAGTTTTCTCGAGATGCGGCGAACACTTCTCGCAACCGCTCTACTGCTCGCCGCCTGTAGCCCGGTCTCGGAGAGAGCTGATCCGACGAGCACCCTCGACGTCACCACCACAGCAAGGATCGTTACGACCATCACGACTGTCGAGACCACCTCGACGACCGAAGACCCCACCACAACCTCCACGACGACCACGCTGGAGACGACCACCACAACGTCCGAGGTTCTCGACGGAAACTGGGCCGACCAACCGCTGATAGTGACCGGATTTGGGGCCCTCGGATGGTGGGACGGCACCGACTGGGTGCGGGCTGAAACCGAAGGCGCCCTTCCGGTTGTGGGTGGTGAGGACTATCAGATTGCGGTGATCGGCCTCGAGGCGACCACCGCCGGCGGTCCGCAGGACCTGGTCTGTGAACCGGTGTTCAACCTCGGTGTCGTATTGGAGGACGACCACCTGCTCGGTGAATGGCCGGGACCGTATGGCGTGGCGATATCCGCGCCGTGGGATCTCCAGCCGAATCTCTTCGAGGCATTTGCAGACGATGGCACATTTGCGGCCATCGCTTCGAGCCTGCTGGCCGAGCGGGGCCTCGTTGTGGCCGACCCCGCGATCAAACAACTCTTCCGCACCGATCTCGAAGGCGACGGGATCAACGAGGTCCTGGTCGTCGCCGAGGACATCCGCGGCGGGTTCCTTCCGGAAGTGGGCGACTATTCGATCATCTTCATGCAGAAGGTGATCGAGGGCGATGTGCAAACGGTGGTCCTTGGCGATTCGGTCATAACGGACCCCGAGGGGTCGTTCATGGTGAGCTTCTCGGTTGGAGCGGTCGCCGATCTCAGCGGCGATGGCCAGATGGAGATCGTCGTGGACTCAGCCTTCTTCGAGGGCCTTGGAGTACACGTCTGGGAATACGTCGATGACGACATCGGTCTGTTCCCCTATCTGCAGACTGGATGTGGAAGCTAGTGGCCCGTCTCACAAATGATTGCGGCGTCTCTCCTGGCCTCGACGCCCCTGGCAGCGTCCTCCGCCTCGACGCATCTCGCCGATGCGACTTCGTTGTGCGTCCTGGCCAGAATACGCCGATGCCTGGGAGACACATCCACACCACTCGTGCGACAGGCCACTCGTGAAGAACCCTCTCGAGGCCCGTCCCACCTATGTCGGTCTCAGTGGCATCGAACTGACCGAGGCGTCGTCAGATTTTGCCGCAGGCCGTATCGAGATCACCGAGCACCATATGCAGCCCTATGGAGTGGTGCATGGCGGTGTCTATTGCACTCTCGCGGAGACCTTGGCTTCGACCGGTGCCGCGATGTGGGCCGTGGAGCAAGGACTGGGAGGGGCCGTGGGCGTCAGCAACAAAACGGACTTCCTCCGGCCCACTACCAGCGGTGTGCTGGTCGGCGAGGCGACGCCGATTCATCGTGGCCGCACTCAACAGCTTTGGCAGGTGAACATAACCAGGGAAGACAACGGCAAGCTCGTCGCTCAGAGTCAGGTCCGCCTCCAGAACGTTGCCAGCACCGAGTTCTAGCTCTAGCTCATAACCCGATGGTGGCTGAGTGCGCTTTCGTTGATGACGGGTGCGAGCGCGGCGAGGCTGATTGGAACTCGACTGGGTCGCCGTCGGCACGCAATGACCAGGTTGGCGACCCCCTCTGTCGCCTCGTCGCGTCAGGGCAGTTGGTAGAGGATCCCTCGCTTGTCCCTGCCGACGGTCTTTACCGCTCCCGACACTCGAATGCAATATGCGACTTCCTGCGCAAGGTGACGGGACCGACCCAGCCCGTCTGCCAGGTCGGCGGTCGTGAACGGATCCGGCAGACCTTCCGGCAACAACCCCAGCAATTCCTCCGGAGAGTCAAGCTCAACCGTTTCCGAGACATCAACCAGACGCCGTTCCTCAATCACGAACCCTCCCCGGCGCCAGCCTTTCTCGACGTCGGGTCGACGGATCTCCTCCTCCTCTATGAGCGCAATCTCCAGTGTGAAGTTGGGATGGCTCAGCAGGGAGGGAAACGAAACCAGCTCCTCACACACGTCTGCCGCGATGCCCCGCTTCGGGGACCGTCGGCGTGATATCTCAGACCCATCCTGATCGAGTTTCACAATCCACTTTGTGGCCGCCACCGGGTGCACGAGACGTATCATGTGGGAATCCAGCAACCGGTCTAGTTTCCGACGCATCGAAGCGAAGTTCCGGGTCTGGATCTCGATAAGTAGTCCATCACGAACCAGGTCGACCACAAAGCCGTCCACCACAACCTCCACTTGGCCGCCCTCCTGGCGGTACCACTCCTTGAGCGAAGCATGGAGCGGTTTCTCGTTGAGTGAACCGATCGTTGTCACAATACGAGCCTACGAGCGAGAGGCAGCGGGCCGTGTCGTTGCTCGGATGAGTGCCGGCAAAAGGCGTTTCAGGGCGTGGATGCTGGGGCCAGCCAGCGAGTCAATTCGATGACCACCTCTTGAAAATCTTGTCCGTGTCCAGAGGACACGGCGTGAGCCACCTCATGGAGGACTATCCAGGCCTGGGCCGGTCGTTCGACGAAGATTGTCCTTGTAGTCGGGTCATAACTGCCCTTGATTCGGCCTTCAAGATGGTTGATCACCACCAATTCCACCGTGCTCGTGCCCAGATGGGTCGCCAGCGAGTCGGCCAGTTGGCTTGCCTCTTCATCGGTGAGATAGGTATTGGCAAGCCGGATCATGACCTGGTCCAGACCGGCCAACCTCACTCCCTCTTGAACGGTGCAGTAGTCGAATCCGCATATAGCGAGCCCGTTGTCAGCGAGGGGCGGATCCCGGTCGATCAGGTTGTATAGGGGAACCAGGGCCATCGCGACGACAGTTACGGCCGCGACAGCGATTGTCACCCGTCGTCGCCATGGCGACGGTTCGGGCGGTTCGAAGGAGTCCTCGTCGACATCCCACTCCTCGAAAAGAGATTCGTCCTGGATCACTGGTCGACTGCCTCGATGATCACATGCGAATGGTAAGGCAGGCCCCGAGCAAACACTCTTCGAGACCAAGCGGCGTCCTTGGGTTACTCGGGACATCCTGGCACCCTCGCCACATGACAGGTCGCAGATGAGCGTTGTCAGGCTGGCCGGTCTTGGCGCCCACACCATTGCGGACGCCAACGGAAACCTGCAACACCGCTTCGCCGCCATAACCAGGCGCGCCAAGTTGCGCTTCGAGACGCGGGACTGGACCGGCATGGCCGCCGACGCCGCCGAGCGTCTCGACCTCTATGGCACAGTTGCCTGGGAGACGGCCGACTCGGTTGCGGCTCTGCTCGATGACCGTCTCCATGACAAGACCGTCTGGGCCGCGATGAAGATGGCCTACTCGGCCCTGGCCATGGAACGACAGGACTTCGAGCTCGCCGAGACTTTCTTCAACAGCATCACCCGGCGTACCTTCGTGACCGCCGGCGTGGATCCGAACATCGAATTCGTCAATACCGATTTCGGCACGCCCCCCACCGAGGCTCGGGCTTCCGTCTTTCGAATCTACGAAGGCGCGGCCACCACCAACGATCTTGTTCGCTCTGTATTGGACTCACCGGGATTCGACACTGAGTTCATTGACCTGGAGGGGGACGTGATGCGGGTTGTCAGTGAAATCGAGCGTCGTCTGGTGTCTCTCGGACTCGAACCGAAGATCGACCGTCTCGATGTGGCCACGTCGGTGTTCTATCGGGGGAAGGGGGCGTACCTGCTGGGTCGTATCTGCGCCGGAGACTCGGCTTTGCCATTTGCTCTGGCCCTGGAGAACTATGAGAAGGGAATTCTTGTCGATGCCGTGCTCCTCCACGAAGAAGACGTGTCGATCCTCTTTTCGTTCGCCCATTCCTACTTCCACGTCGAGGAGGAGCGGCCTTACGACCTCGTCCGGTTCATTCGCGACCAGGTGCCCCGCAAACGTCTGTCCGAGCTCTACATCTCGCTTGGGCAGACACGGCATGGCAAAACTGAGCTGTTCCGCGAGCTGAGGTCGCATCTCGAGACCACCGATGATGTGTTCATCGAGCCTCCGGGGAAGAAGGGCCTCGTCATGTCGGTGTTCACGCTTCCGGGCTTCGAGATGGTTTTCAAGGTGATCAATGATCGCTTCCCGCCCCAGAAGACGATGACCCCGAGTCAGGTGATGGCGAAGTATCGGCTGGTTTTCCATCATGACAGGGCGGGTCGGCTCGTTGACTCGCAATCGTTCGAACACCTCAGGTTTCCGGCGGATCGGTTCGATGAGGGGCTTCTCGCGTCGTTGCTCGACGAGTGCTCGAGGACCGTGCGACGTGATGGCGGAACGGTGGAGATCAGCCTGGCCTACGCGCAGCGCCGGGTCATCCCGCTGGATGTGTACGTCCGTGAGGCGACAGCCGACCGGGGACGACACGCAGTGGTCGATTACGGAAATGCGATTCGCGACCTTGCCGTGACAGGCATCTTTCCCGGAGACCTGCTCATCAAGAACTTCGGCGTCACGCGGAACGAAAGGGTCGTCTTCTACGACTACGACGAACTGACCGAGATTCGAAACTGCAACTTCAGAGATCTACCGACGGCCCAGTCGGTCGAGGACGAGATGTCGGCCACGCCGTGGTTTCCGTTGGGACCGAATGACGTGTTTCCGTCCGAGTTCTCTTCGTTTCTCGGTTTGGCCGGTGAGTTGCGTGAGGTGTTCATGGAGGCCCACTCCGAGTTGTTGGAAGCGTCGTGGTGGAACGGAGTCAAGGATCGGATACTGGCGGGAGAGATCGTCTCGATCTACCCGTACTCCCGACGATCGAGGGTGAGCCAACGTTGAGCGGGCCCTATCTGTCCTGATCCGCCTGCTCCGTGTCCTCGTAGATCGCCGGCTTCAGCCGGCGTTTCTCGAGCTCTCGACCGAGTTTCAGTCTCATGAAGGCATTGGTGGAGTGCCGGGTCACGCCTCCTTCGAGGTAGTACGCCTCTTGAACGTATCGAACCGCGTCGGCGTACCTGTCGACCACTGCTTCATCGAGTTGGAATCGGTCATAGTTCACGATCGATTTCACCCGTCGCCCGAGGGGCCCGAGCAACTCATCCACCGCATCGGTGATGCTCTTAACGTCCTCCGGTGTGCGCACATGCATCCCTGAAAAATCCATGAAGACGGTGTTGGAGGTCTCGTCGTAGCTGAGCCTGTCTTCGATGCGAAGCTCCAGCATCTCAGCTCGCAAACCCATCAGGCCGGGAAGAAACAGTGCACTGTCCATTTGAGCTGGACCGTCGACCGAGAGCTCGAAAGGGAGAAGGCCGAGGATGTCTCGTTCCAGGTCGACTCCAGGGGCGATCTCGGTCAGGACGAGACCGGACGTGCCCAGTCGAAGCACGCAGCGTTCGGTGATGAAGATGATGTTCTGCCCTCGCTCGTTGGCGACTTCGGCGCTGAACGTGATCTGGGAGACCTCTTTGACGAACTTGCAGAATCGGCCTTCCCGGTTGATCGTGAGACGGCCTTCTTCGATGCGGGCCTCCATTCCTCCGCTGGAGAACGGTGTCAGGAACACCACATTCTGCGTCCGCTGAGTCAGATTGATCGCTCCTCCGCATCCTGCGATCCGCTTGCCGAATCGGCTCACGTTCACATTGCCGAGCCCATCACACTCGGCGACCCCGAGGAACACGGTGTCCAGCCCTCCACCATCGATGAAGTCGAAGGCAGAGGCGTGATCGATCACCGCTTCTCTGTTCACTGCTCCGCCAAAAGCGAAACCACTCAACGGGATGCCGCCGATGACACCGGTGTCAAGAGTGAACGTGACGAGGTCCTGGATGCGCTCGTCACCTGCCACCCGGCCCACCAACTCTGGAAGACCTACTCCTATGTTCACAACGGCGTCCGCTTCCAGTTCGAGGGCTGCTCGTCGCGCAACAACCGTTCGGGCGTCGATGGGGAGCGGCGCCAGCGTCTCGACCGGAATCCGGATCTCCCCGGACATGGCCGGGTTGTAGTTGGTGTCCCAGGTCTGGGAGTGGCGCTCGCGCTGGGCGACGACAATGGCGTCAATGAGGATGCCGGGGACCTGAACGTCACGTGAGTCGAGTGATCCTGCCTCGGCGACACGCTCAACCTGGCAGATGACATATCCCCCGGAGGCCTTGGCGGCCATGGCGAGATCCAGCGTTTCGAGGGTTGCAGCCTCCCGCTCGATTGTCATGTTGCCAAAGGGGTCGGCGGTCGTGCCCCGGATGATGGCGACGTCGACGGGGAATCCCTTGTAGAAAAGCCAGGTTTCGTGCCCCCTCTGTGTGACCTCGACGATGTCGTCTGTCGCCGACTTGTTTACTTTCCCTCCCTCGATCCGTGGATCAACAAATGTCCCGATGCCGATCGTCGTCAGGATTCCGGGAGCTCCGCTGGCGATGCTGCGATAGAGATGAACCAGCACTCCCTCCGGAAGGTTGTAGGCCTCGACTTTCTCGTCGACAGCAAGGGCGACGATCTTCGGTACCAGGCCGTAGTGGCCACCGATGACTCGTTTCAGCAGGCAGGGATGGCCGAGATGATTGAGACCCCTGTTCTCGGAGTCCCCTTGTCCACCGGCCCACACGAGCGTCAGGTCTCGAGGTGCGGTGTCGTCAATGAATCGCTGCTCGAGCGCGGCAAGTATCTCCTCAGCGACTCCGTGCCCCCCATATCCCGAACTCACGATCACGTCTCGATCGTGTATTACGGCGACGGCCTCGCGTGCACCAACCACTTTGCTGATAGTCATGATCGACTCCCGGTCCGAATCTACATCCTCACAACACCGCAGGCGCCGGTTCCTGGACCGGGTGAATCCCTATCTCGCATTACTCCAATATCCTTCAGACGATGTCATTTCAGATTGGCCCGATTGTGGTTGACCCCCCGGTGGTCCTTGCCCCGATGGCAGGTGTGACCAACGCTCCGTTTCGCCGTTTGTGCCGCGAGTTCGGGGCGGGTCTCTACGTGTCGGAGATGATCGGCGCCAGGAGTCTTGTGGAGAAGAGCGAGAAGACGATGGCTCTGGCTCGCTTCGACGACGACGAGGTCCCCAGATCGATTCAGCTCTACGGCACCGACCCGGGAGCTCTTGGCGAGGCGGTTGCCTTTCTTGTCGAAGATCTCGGGGTTGATCACATAGACATGAACTTCGGATGCCCGATGGGCAAGGTGACGAGACACGGGGGAGGGGCCGCCCTTCCATGGAAGACCGACCTTTTCCGTTCCGTAGTCCGCGCCGCGGTGGGCAACGCCGGCGATGTCCCGGTGACGGTGAAGTTTCGGCTGGGCATCGACGAGGAGCACCTGACATTCATCGGAACCGGGCTCACGGCCGAGGAGGAAGGGGTTGCTGCGGTTGCACTCCACGCCCGCACCGCCCGTCAGCTGTATTCGGGCCATGCAGATTGGTCGGCTATCCGGGATTTGAAGGAGGCGGTGACGACCGTGCCCGTACTTGGCAACGGCGACATCTGGACGGCGGACGACGCTATCGAGATGATGCGTTCAACCGGCTGTGATGGAGTCGTGGTTGGCCGCGGGTGTCTCGGGCGCCCCTGGCTGTTCCGGGACCTGGCCGACGTGTTTGTGGGACGCCAGCCCCAGGTTCCGCCAAACCTCGGCAAGGTCGGTCGGATCATGATCCGGCACGCTGGACTGCTTGTTGATCACTTCGGAGAGAAGACCGGTCTCAACCTCTTTCGCAGGCATCCCTCGTGGTATCTGAAGGGCTTCCCCGCCGGACCGGTGCTTCGTGATGGCTTTGCGAGGGTGGCCTCGATCGAAGAGTTGGCGTCCCTGGTCGAGAGGCTCGATCCGGATGTCCCATTTCCTGAGGAGGCCAATCGGATGGTCCGTGGGCACAGCCATGGGCCACGCCCGGTGCGTCTACCCCATGGATTTCTAGACAATCGGGAAGCGGAGCGGGTAGCCGACGAGGCCGGGGGGGTGGTCAGCGGAGGCTAGAAGACACACCACTGGTGGTGTGTCTTCTGCGTTGTGCTGTCGAGTCGACCTGTCCTCGGGTCGAGTGGTACCTGGTCAGCATCAGCACCGACCCGACAAGACCGACCACCGAGAATGTGAGAATCCCGATGTCGCCGTGGAACCATCCGTAGTACCCCCAGAGGAGGGCCTCTACAATCCCGATCCGCCAGGTCCCCGGTGAGATACCGGAAGGGTCGGCCGTGCGAAACGCTGTCCAGACCGAGGGGGTTAGCATCACCCCGTAGGACAATCCGAGAACCACTCCGAGGGCTGTCCAGCCTGCCACAAGTGCCGTGGCCGTGAGCAGGACACCCCAGACTGCTCCCAGCAGATAACTCTGCCGCGGATCGCGGCCCGTCCGGACCAGCGCCCACATGGTCAACGCATACGCGACGATGGTGAAGATCGGTGCAAGGATCGCGATCCAGAATCCTTGGCTGCTCAGATAGGCAGCCCACCCGACATTGGTGACCAGCCCCAGGGATGCCCAGGTGGTCGAGACGCCGGAGGAGTCGCCGGTTCGGATCAGCTTGGAGATCTGTGGAACCAGAAAGGCGATCGTGCCCATGGTGGCGGCCACAACGGCAATGTTGGCCAGTATCTCGTTCATCGGTAGTTAGAACCCCATGTCGGGTCGTCTGGTTGCATCAACGTTCGCTGTACCCGGCGACGGCGGAGAGAAAAACATGGGCCATTGAGTCGAGTGTCAACCCATCGACATCCGCTTCGGCGTCAACCTCAACGAAGTCCATCGCTCGCACTTTGGGGTGACGGGCACACCGGCGGACGCCCTCGGCGAGTTGGCGGATGGTCAGGCCACCAGGACCGGCACCGGGACATGCGGGGGCGAAGATGCGATCGAGCACGTCGAGGTCAACGTCGACATATATCGATTCACATCGCTCACTCAAGATAGAAAGGACACCGTCGACAACGCTGCGAATACCGTCCCGCTCTACATGTTCTACGGTGACCACCCTGACGCCTGCCTCGTCGCAGTAGGCCCGATACTCCGCAGAATTGGCAAAGGAGTGGATACCGATCTGGGTCACGTTGGCTCCGGGAAGCCCGTGCTCTTCGATCAGGCCGCGTATGGGGGTGCCGTTGGTGGGTCCGTTGACGAGCGAGCGCACGTCGTGGTGGGCGTCAAAGGTGATGACGCCGACCTTGGACAGGTCTTTAGCCATGGCCGCGACCAGAGGACGGGTGATGGCGTTGTCACCGCCGATGTAGAGGGTCAGAGAAGCTTCGGGGAGTTCGGTCGCCAACTCGGTCACAGCTTCGGGCATCGTGTGCATGTCCAGTTCTGAGATCGGCCAGTTGCCGACGTCGCGGACGGTCACCTTGGCGAGGTTCGCTCCCCACTCGCTATGGAACGTGGAGAACCGGGCCATTCGGTCACGGAGGGCAAAGGGGGTCAGGTCGGCTCGCGACGGGGTCAGCGATGCCTTGGATGAGGGGACCCCGACAACCAGTAGGTCTGGATCAGGACGGTCCTGTGCCAGCCAGACGTCGGCGCGAGGCCAACCCGGATCAAGCATTCGTATCGAGCATCGGGATGTCGACGCCGCGATCCCGGGCGACCTGTTTGGCCTTTTCGTAGCCTGCGTCTGCGTGTCGCATCACGCCGGTTCCCGGGTCGTTGGTGAGGACGCGTTCGACCCGGAACGCCCCCTGCTCGGTGCCGTCGGCCACTACTTGGGCTCCGGAATGGATAGAGTTCCCGATTCCGACTCCACCGCCATGGTGAACGGCAACCCAGGCGGCACCCGAGGAGACGTTGAGCATGGCATTGAGGATGGGCCAGTCGGCGATCGCATCTGACCCGTCGGCCATCGCTTCGGTTTCCCGGTACGGGGATGCGACCGAGCCCGAGTCGAGATGGTCGCGGCCGATGACAATCGGCGCCGAGACCTCGCCGGAGGCGACGAGTTCGTTGAAACGGAGGCCGGCGAGGTGGCGCTCGCCGTAAGAGAGCCAGCAGATGCGGGCAGGAAGCCCCTGGTAACGGATCTTCTCCTGAGCCATTCGGATCCAGCGTGTCAGAGCATCGTTCTCGGGAAACAGGTCCAGCAGGGCATGATCGGTAGCAGCGATATCGGCCGGGTCACCGCTCAATGCCACCCACCGGAAGGGCCCAGAACCCTCGCAAAAGAGATCGCGCACGTAGGCGAGCACGAATCCCGGATAGGAGAAGGCATCTTGATACCCGGCTGTCTGCGCCTCCCCACGGAGGTTGTTTCCGTAATCGAAAACCTCGGCTCCTTCGTTCTGAAAGCCCACCATGGCCTCACAATGAGTAGCCATCGACTCCCGGGCGGATTTGATGTATGTGTCGGGGTCGTCGTCTCTCAACCGGGCAGCTTCGTCG
>JAZFTN010000036.1:0-11072 GCA_036446715.1 Acidimicrobiia bacterium
GGTACGAAAAGTGACGAGTGGCACTGGCGACGTGAACCCGACCCCGGAGGCTGTCGATGATCATTCTTGTTCGGGGATGATTGGTTTAGGTCTTGTTGCGGTGGTAGTAGCTGCGGGATTTGGATCGGCTGCAGCAGTCGGCCATGTCGCACCAGCGTCGTCGGCCGTTACGAGTGTGGTCTTGGAAGAGCCAGTCGCAGGACGGGCAGTGTTTAAGCCGGTCGTGGGTGATGGCGGTGATGAGGTCGGCAGCGTCTACTAGTACGGCTAGACATGGAGCCAACAGTTGCACTCTTATGGGCTACAAATCAGGCGATAATTGCGTATCTGCATTGCTCAAATCACCATATTGTCTCCACAACGAGGATGAGACCAAAAGAGGCGCCGAAACGCCTTGATCTGTAGGCGAAAAAGGAGGGTTCGCTCTGGTTCAAGCCCGTGTTTCGCTGGCTCTGACACAAGGGTCCGCATGGGTGCCGTACCACCTCGCGGTGACGGTAAGAAATCTACGAGCGCCCTACGACTCTTCGGCAACGCTAGGGATGAGCCGGTACCGGAAGGTGATGCATCCCGCCTCTTCGTCCTCGCAGTAGTACGAGTCGAACTGCACGAGCGCATCGAGTTCGTCGCCGGTGCGCACAAGGTATGTGTTGGGCTTGACGCTCACGATGTGAGCAATGAACGAGTACGAATACCAACGGCCAATCGCAACGTTCTCCGGCTCGTCATCGTCGTCGCCTCCAAGACTGTCGACGACGAACGCTACCGACTCCGGTGGGCTGGCTACCTCCAGCGGGACATCCCCCAAATCGAAGGCACCACCCGGGCCTGATGGGTTCGTTACCCCCGAGTTGGTTAGCAACTTGGTGCGCCGGAACGCCATATCCCAGTGGGACGAGCTGAGATCACCGTCCAGCACTCGTCCCGTATCGAAGTCGAACAGAACCCAATCATCCCGGCTCGTGGCGTCCAAGGTGTAGCGTGTCACCTCGTCCTCTGAGGCAGCGACTTCGTCAACAACCGCTGTGGCTACCTCATCCCCCATAATCGGGGCTTCGCCATCCGTGAGAACGACCTCGTCCGGGTCGAACCCTGCTGGTCGAGGTTGGAGACTGCCCCAGATGAATAGCCCTGCGACGCCGAGGATTACTGCACCCGGCCCGCCGATCAGCCACGTCCTCTTGTATTTCCACCATCGGCGGCCTTCGGTCTGCCGGTCACCCATTCAGCCTCCGTCCTGAACTTCGCGGATGTAGCCGATCAACAACTGGATCTGCTCGTCGGTGAGAATGTTGCCGAACGCCGGCATTTCTTCCTTGCCTTCGACGATGCGCTTGAACAGGCGACCATCGGAGTCTTCCTCCGCCTCCGAGCCAGGACCCAGATCAGGGGCGATGTCGGTTCCCCTGGCATCCAGGCCATGGCAGTAGGAACATCCCATGGTGAACAGGTCACGCCCCGACAGGTCCTCTTGGGCCAGCGGGGTTCGCCACTCGGGCAGGTCGGGCGCCTCCTCCTCCAAGGCCCTCAGGTAGGCCACCGTGGAGGCGATCTGGGACTGGGTCAGTGTTCCGCCGAAGTCGGCGGCATATGAGGCCATCAAGGTGCCAGGCACTCCGGTGGCGATCAGATCAGCGATCTGTCTGTCGTCGACCGCTCCGAGGAACTGCTGTGCGTTGAGGGCAGGGCCGAGCCCACCGGCCGCCTCGATTCCATGGCACGAAGAGCAACTCTCCACGTACACAGCCTCGCCCTGGTCGGTCAGACCCGTTTGGTACGCCTCGAGGGCTTGTGCCCGTCTCTCCGGTTCCAGGATCCGGTATACCGGGAACGCCATCACGAATAGAAAAAGGAGCCCCACGCCCCAACGCATCCACCGGTTCGTCGATGCTTCCAGGTCCGGATCTTCGCGATACGGCCGCTCCGACATCACTCACGCTCCTCGATGCACGGTGGGCCGGCAGGCTCGTCGATGGATTCCGTTCCCAGCACCGGTCCCCTGGTGATCATTCCGGTGTCGATCACGATCTGATCGTCTTCGATAACCACCGCAAATCGATCCATGCCCCGGGGCGCCGGACCCGACCGGTGTTCGCCGATCCGGTTGAAGCTGGTGCCGTGGCATGGGCACTCGAACTCGCCGGCCGTCTCACACCAGGGAACACGACAGCCAAGATGAGGACATCTGGACCACAGCGCCACGATCTCGTCGTCATTTCTCGTCAGATACGCTCGGGCACCGGGCACGAACATGACGCCGTCAGCCGGCACGAGGTCAGGTGGCCCGGCTTTGATTTTCCCGCCGAAGCCCACCGGGCTGGTCGGTTGGAGGAAATCCCAGGAGGTCCATGCTGCCGCGACAGCCACTGCTGCGGCACCAAGCGTCCACATCTTGGATAGAAACTCGCGGCGCTCCATGGTCGGTCTCATAGCTCGCCGTACCACCCGTCACGCCACGGCAATATCCACCCCCAGTCGGGGCCGCGGAAAGCGAATCCAACGACGGTGAGCACGATCCAGATCGCCAGAAAGATCGAGAAGGTCCACACTGCCACCTTCCGCGCCCGGGGCCTCCGATCCGGGTTGCGGTCGATGTAGGGCAGAGCCACCAATCCGATCACGATGAAGGTCGGCACGAGCACTCCGGCAACCAGCGGATGCATGAGAGACAGGAGCTCCTGGAGGCCTATGAAGTACCACGGGGCCTTTTCCGGGTTGGGAGTCAGAGCCGGGTTGGCGATCTCGCGCAACGGAGCGTTGAACAGGAGAGACACTGCGAGGACCACCAACAGGACGACGAGTGCGGCAACGGCGTGACGAACCAGGAGATGGGGCCAGGTCATGACCAACTGCTGACTTTCCGGCACCTTGGTTGTGCCAGCTGGAGGTGTCCCCGGCACCAAGCCAAGCACTCGTCTGTCTTCGAACGTCTGTGGATCGTCAGTCATCGGTACCTCCTTCCGCATCCAATGTGCTGTCCTTTCGCCAGCGCCACAGATGGATGGCGACGATGAATACGACGACAGTCGGCAGGACAGCGACGTGTAACACGTAGAAACGGAGCAGCGTGGCCGAGCTCACTTGCGGACCGCCGAGCAGCAGTCGTGAGATCTCCTGACCGATCACCGGGACGAAGCCGGCGAGCGAGGTGCCGACGGTGATCGCCCAGTAGGCAAGTTGGTCCCACGGCAACAGATATCCGGTAAAGGACAGAAGGAGCGTCATCAGGAGCAGCATGACGCCGACGACCCAATTGAACTCGCGCGGAGGTTTGTAAGCCCCCCGGTAGAAGACCCTGGCCATATGGGCGATAACAGCGACGACCATGAGGTGGGCGGACCAGCGATGGACGTTGCGCATGAATTGTCCGAACCCGACCTGCGTCTGGAGAATCTGGATGTCTGCATACGCGTTCGTTGGTGAGGGCACATAGAAGAACATGAGATAGACCCCCGACGCAACAAGCGACGCGAACAGAACCAGGGAGGTCACACCCAGGTACCACGAGTAGCGGAAATGAAGCTCCTCGCGTCGCACTTTGACCGGGTAGATGTGCAGGAAGAAGTTCGACCAATGGGCACCGGCTCGCTCCCGTGTCGTGCGTCTCTCGGGAACTCGGAATATCGATCGGCCGACCTGCGTCTCTCGCAGGCGCTCGGTTAGGGACGGCTTCATACAGCACCTCCTATGAGGACGGGCACGGCTTCAGGAATGCCAAACCCGGACCACTTGCTCATTGACAGGGCCCGGGGAGGACAGCGATCGATACAGAGACCGCATCTGATGCAGCGGGACTCGTCGAGTAGCAAAGCAGTTTTGCCCGATTCGCCGTTCAGTTGCTCGGACGGGACCAATGAGATCACGTCCACCGGGCAGACGTCGGCGCAGAGACCGCAAAGCACGCATGAATCGACGTCGAGAGAGATGTTGAGGAAGCACCGCAGGCATCGGCTGGCCTCCAACCTCGCCTGTTCTTCTGTGAACCCCGTCTCCACCTCCTGGAGCCCGATACGACGATGGGTTGGCAACGAAGGGATCGTTACCCGGTCCCATTCGTCGTAACGATCGGAGAGACGGTGGAATCCCTCGACGGTGGTCATCGTGCCTTGTGGCCGCGTTGCCGTGATGTCATCGGGGGAGAGGGTGGCGTGGATCGATGCCGCCGCCCTGCGGCCATCGGCCACGGCATCGATGAGAATTCGAGGTCCGAAGGCCGCGTCACCACCTGCCCAGACCCGTGGCAGGGAGGTTTGGAGCGTGTCGGGATCCACGGCGATCGACCGGCGCTGAGAAATCTCGGGGCCGTCAACACCGAGACTTTCCACATCAATAGATTGACCTATGGCGAGAATCACCGAGTCGGCGTCGATCATTTCGACGTCGTCGCGATCGAACTCGGGACTGAAACGGCCGTCATCGTCGAAAACACGCGTAACGCCAACGGTCATCAGCGCGGATACTTGGCCGACGTCGTTGGTCAGGACAGCGTCGGGTCCCCGTCGGTGTACGAAACGGATCCCTTCCTTCTCGGCCTCCTCTATCTCGTATCCGGCGGCAGGCATCTCATACCGCGCTTCGAGAGAGACGATGGTGACCTCGGTGGCGCCGGCGCGTAATGCACTGCGGGCCACGTCGATCGCATACCCGGATTGCTCATCCTCGACGGCCGGGTCGGCAGGATCCTGTTGGATCTTCTCCTGGTAGGCAGCCGACCGCAGAGCAGTCCGCGCAGCATCCAATGCGACATTCCCACCGCCGATGACGACAACCTTCTCACCGACGTCGACATGAAAACCCCGGTTCACGTTCAACAAGAACTCCAGTGCCTTGAAGACCCCATCGGCGTCATTCCCTGGGATGTCGAGATGACGAGCCTGGGTCGCTCCGATAGCGAGGAACACGGCCTCATGCCGGTCCCGCAATTCAGCCAGAGTCACGTCGGTGCCAAGACGAGAACCGAGATGGACATCCACACCAAGGTCGAGGATGCCTTGGATCTCACGGTCGAGGAGCTCGCGAGGCAACCGGTATTCGGGTATGCCCAGCCGCATCATCCCGCCCAGCTCGGTAGATGCCTCATAAAGGGCCACTTGGTAGCCGAGAAGACGCAGATCGTGGGCTGCGGCGAGACCACCGGGCCCGCCTCCGACTATCGCAACCGATAGCGGTCGTTCCTCTGCCGTCGCATTCTCGGTGATCGCCCAGAGGCTGTCGCGACGAGCTTCCGCTCCGTACGTTTCGGTCACAAATCGCTTCAGGGCGCGAATAGCCACCGGTCGGTCGATCTCGCCTCGGCGGCATGCGTCCTCACAAGGCGCGGCGCATACACGCCCACACACCGACGCAAACGGATTGGGCAACCGGGCTGTCAGGTAGGCCGTCTGGTCGTCGCCGTCGGCAATGGCAGCAACGTATGCGCCCGCATTCGTGTGTACCGGACATGCCGCCATGCACGGAATATTGAGATCGAAATACTCGAGATCTGTGGAGGTCATATCCACTCCCGGTCCTGAGCACGACGCAAACCCCACATACCAAACCCGAGTCCCGCCCCCCAGACAGCCAGCGCAACCAGGTCGGCAACGTTGCGCTCCGCCCCGGCGAGAAGTGAGGACCGGAGCAGTGCCGAAGGAAGCCAGACGGTGCTCACGGCGAAGTAGAGAACGATCCCCACTGACCACAGCAAAGCCCTTCCGTGTCGAATTTGGGCTCGTTTATCGGTCATCGCATCACACCAAGCCGGGATAGGCGAGAAGTTCCAGGTCTTAGGTCTGGAACTTCTCTCATGTCTGACAAATGTGCGCGCATTGGTTGGTGTTGGATCAGTCGAGGTGGATTTCGATCCAGCCTTGGTTGGCGGATTGGACGTGGGTCGAGTCGTCCCAACCGTCCGGTCCGAAGTCTGCATCCCAGTAGGCAAGCGCCAACAGCGTCGACCCACCGACCGCGAACAGGCCATCCTGCTCGTCACCGGTGTCGAGGGGTCGGGACATCTCGAAATACCAGGTGCCCGGTGCGTTGTCGACCGGATTCGAATGCCACCACACGCCCGTCAACGAGTTCTCACCGGTAGCGGTGTTGTCATCCTCACGGGTCTCCGCGTCGGTCGCCCACTCATCGTCGAAGTTGCATACGTCGTCGTTACCCGGGTCCTTGCCCTCACCGGCCGGGTGCCCCGCACCACCACCGTTCAACTCGCCGGCAGCACAATCCAACTCCCAATGCCAGATGTCGACCATCCCCAACGACGGCTCCCCCTCATGGTCTTCAGCACCCATATGGGGGCCGCCTCCAGAACCAACCGGGAACATCACTGCAAGCGCAGCCGACAGGTTGTGATCATCAGCGACCCAGTCGTAGTCGTCCTCGACCGTGAACAGCGCATAAATCATGTCACCGTCATGGGCCATCCTGATTGTGACGTCCTTGTCCTCGACCGGATCATCAGACCGCTCATCGATCGCCTCCAAAGTGAACGACAAACCAGCAACAGCCGCCCAATCCGAAACATCACCATCAACCGCAATCTCCGCCACCGGAGCGTCCAACAGACGTGGCTCACCTTCGTGCTCAGCCACCGCCTCCGCGGTCGTCGACGTCGGCGCCTCAGTGGTCGTTGTCGGTGCCCCAGTGGTCGCTGTCGGCGCTTCGGTAGCCGGCGGTGGCGCGGCCGTTGTTGTTGTTTCGTCCGCCTCACCCCCGGTACAAGCAGCCATCACAAGGGCGAGTACCGCCACACCGGCGAGCCAATTGCGTCTTTGTCTCATCAAATCTCCTATCTCCGTTGGCATATGAAGATGCTTCAGATCAACCCTGGTGCGGGATGGATTGTCCACCTAGGGCTGTTCGTCACGGTCTGCCGACCGCTAGAACCCAAAGCTCCACCCGTTAGATACGTGATAAGGGACTTTCGGCCCTATACCCCGCGCGATGGGGTGGCGGGAGGTCAGGAAATGATGCCGAGACGCATAGCCACCGCCACAGCTTCGGACCGGCGCTTGACGCCAAGAGAACGGAAGACAACTCGAAGCTTGGCCTTTACCGCTGCCTCGGTCATCTCGAGTTGCTGTGACATCTGTCGATTGTCGAGACCCCCAGCCAGCAGCTCCAAGATGAGTATGTCGTCAGCTTCGAGATCGTGGATTGGCTTAGCTCTGTCGGGGTCCACCAAGCTGGCAACAAGCGGACCGGTCAGCTCGCCCTGAATGTAGGACTTGCCGTCGGCCACAGCATGAATCGCCCGAGTCAACTCCTCCCGGGATGCACTCTTCAACAGGTAACCGGCCGCTCCGAGTTCGATGGCGCGACGCACATACGAGGCGTCGTCGTGCATGGTGAGGACAATGGCGCGCACATCCCTGTGGCGGCTCTTGATATCCTCCAAGGTGTCGAGGCCTGATAAGCCAGGCATTCGAATATCAAGCAAGATCAGATCAACCTCGACCTCTTCGAGGAGCGCTAGCAGACCCGCCCCGTCCTCAGCTTCCGCCACCACTTCGATCTCGGGGTCATGAGCCAGAATCAGTCTCAATCCCTCTCTAACGATCTTGTGATCGTCAGCGATGATGATTCTCAAAGAGACCGCATCCCGGCGTTCATATCCGGCATCCAAGCGACCAAAGTGCTGCCCTTTCCTGGCCGGCCTGTTATCTCCAATCCACCTCCGTCCGTCTCGAGTCGATCTCGAGCGGCCGTGAGCCCAAGGCCTGGCGATCCGGAGAATCCGATCCCATCATCTCGGACTTCGAGGACTACTGTGTCGCCGCGCTCGAATAGCTTCAGGGAAACCGAAGTCGCATGAGCGTGTTTCCTTGCGTTAGTGACCGCTTCACGTGCCGCCCGGAAAAGGCTCGCCCGATACCTCGGCAGCAACACCGGCGCGTCGTTCACCTCAAACGACACCGAAAGGTCGGTTTCCATCTCCGTCGTCTCAGCCAACCCGGCAATGGCCTCAGAGAGGTTCAATTCTGCATCTGGATCAGAAAAACTCGCCGAAGTGTTGCAATGACCCCCTGAACTCGCAGCCGTTATGTGCGGGGTCGGTAGGCTTCGACTCATGCTTCTGGAGAGGGAAAAAGAGCTTGGGTCGCTAGTTGATCTGTTGGCCGGGGTCGGTTCGTCGGAGGGGAAGGTTGTCCTGGTTCGGGGTGAGGCGGGTATTGGTAAAAGTTTTCTGGTCAGAGAGTTCGTCGCGGCTCATGCTGAGGAGGCGCATGTCCTTTTTGGGTTCTGTGACGATCTGCTGACTCCGCAACCGTTGGGCCCTTTCTGGGACATCGCCCGCGAGGAGCCTTCGCTTGGTGAGCATTTGGAGGAGGATGACCGTCGGTCCGTGATGGAGTTCCTCTTGGATCTTCTGTCTCGAAGCCTTCGACCGACGGTCCTGGTGATCGAGGACACCCACTGGGCGGACGAGGCAACCCTTGATGTCATCAGATATCTGGGTCGACGGATCGCCAGAACCAACGGTCTGCTTCTACTCACCTATCGAGATGGCGAAGTCGACTACGACCATCCCCTGAGACAGGTGATCGGTGAGCTTGCACCGCAGGATCTGGTGCGGATACATCTCGACGGTCTCTCCGCGCAGGGGGTCGCATTGATGGTTGAGGACACCGGCCTTGATTCCGACCAGATTCTTTCTCTGACGGATGGGAACCCGCTTTTCGTGACCGAGGTGGCGGCGTCGGGTGTCGAAGGGGTGCCGTCGTCGGTTCAGGATTCTGTTCTTGCCAGGGCCGCCAAGCTGTCCCTGAAGGCGAGGCAGATCCTCGATCTGGTCTCGGTGATCCCTGGTGAGGCTGAGCAAACCTTTATCGAACACCTCGTCAATTCGACCCAGGAGCACCTGACCGAATGTGTCCGTCAAGATCTGCTCCGAGTCGAGGCCGATACCGTGTCCTTTCACCATGAGCTCACTCGTCGGGCAGTCGAATCAGCTTTGAGCGTGTCTGATCGGCGCCGGCTCAACGCACAGGTTCTCGCCGAACTTGGCGGAAAGGGTGACCTTGCTCGCCTGGTCCATCACGCCTTAGGGGCAAACGACGTTGAGGCAATTATCGAGTACGCACCCAAGGCGGCTCGAGCTGCCATGGCCATCGAAAGTTATAGAGAAGCCGCGGACCACTTCCGAACACTCGAGCCGTATCTCGACAAGATCCCCGATGCGGACCGGGGCAGCATCTTCGACGACTGGGCAAAGGCCGCGTTGCCCTACGACCACGTCGAAGCGCATCAGATTCTGGGTAAGGCCATCAGTCTTTACCGTTCCAGCGGCGACGATCTAGCTCTGGGACGAGCGCTGACGTCCGCTACCCGTACCAATGAGATAAACGGAAACCCGAAAGCGGCAGATGCATGCATTGCTGAGGCCATAGCAATTCTCGAGGCGCATCCGCCTAGCGAGGGTCTTGCCTTCGCTTTGAGCCAGCGCGCTTGGCTTTCGATGATGAGAGGCGACGGTGCTCGGGCCATTGAGGTCGCCGACCAGGCGATTGGTCTCGCTGAAAGCGGGGGTGACGAACTGGCGACGATCTACGCCCTAAACACCAAAGGCACCGAGATATATCTGCAGGGAGACCGAAGAGGTCTTCAGTTGTTGGAGCAGGCCCGAAACCGGGCCGAGCGGGGTAGATACCCATCTGAAGAGATCCGTGCTCTGATCAACATGACAGCGGCAGCCGGGGGGCTCCGCGAACTGGAGCGAGCGACGGACTTTGCTCAGAGGGCACGCGAAACAGCGGTTCGATACGAGAACCGGCTATTTGAGGCCTATTCGAACGCCCAGTATTCGGAGGTTCTGCAATGGAAGGGGGAATGGGCGGCAGCTGAGGACAGAGCTTCTGAGGCGCTCGGTTCCCACTCGCATACTGATGTCTTGGCTTTATGGGTGCTGGGAAGGCTGCAAGCACGGCAAGGACGGCCAGAAGCTGGGACCACGCTGGACCACGCCTGGTCTCAAGCGGAGCGCACCTCTGAGATGCAGAACATGCTTCCCACGGCGGCAGCCTACGTCGAGTACCTGTGGTTGAGCGACCAACACGACCCCGAACGAACCGCACGATATCGGGAGGTCCTGGGTGAAGCAATGCAGCTCAGGTCCTATTCATGGGCCGAGGGGGATCTGGCTTTCTGGCTCTGGAAGCTTGGTGAACTGTCCGAGGTGCCCCAGCGTATCGCCGAGCCGTATCGACTGATGATTGAGGGGAATGCCGGCCAGGCAGCCGACATCTGGGAGACAAAAGGGTTTCCCTACGAGCGGGGACTTGCCCTCATGCATGGCGGCAAGAAGGCCCGTCTCGAAGCACTCGAGATCTTCGAGACTCTGGGAGCAACCGCTGTCGGCGCCAAACTCAGAAAGACGCTTCGTGATGAGGGTGTCACCGTTCCCCGGGGCAAGAGTCGGGACACCAGAAGACACGCCGCCGGGCTCACCGCCAGACAGGCCGAAGTCCTCCAACTTCTCGACGAGGGTTTCTCCAACATCGAAATCGCCGATCGGCTCTTTGTCTCACCACGAACCGTCGAACACCACGTCTCGGCGGTTCTCGCCAAACTCGACGCCTCCACACGAGAAGAAGCCGTCACCCAGGCCCACGCCGAAGGACTCCTAACCATCAACGACCCGAGCAGCCGCTCATAACCGGCATTATGTGCGGCGCTTGACCTCCGACTCGGGCGTACATAAGTGCCGTTATATGCGCCCTGTCCGTGTTCAGGTCTTCATCACGTCGCAGTTTGAGGTCTGATCATGTAGTCAGCTGCTCATCCACGCCGCAATGGTTGGGACAGCCTCCTCAATCGTGAGAATGGGTTGAGTGGTGAACTTCATGTACGGGGAGTATTGGATCGCATCCTCATAAAGGGAATCCAACCCCGAGTCGTCGGAAATCACGAAACCTGCCCCCGCGTCGGCATACACATAGTGTGCGACAGTGCCTTCACCGGCGCCGCGTTCGCCAAAGAGGGCCATCAACTCTTGGGTACGTGCCTTGCTCGGCTCACCGATCAGTTCATAGTGCGTCACAAACAACATGGAAGGATCCTTTCGCTAGCTTCTTGATCAGGCCCAT
>JAZFTN010000037.1:0-2687 GCA_036446715.1 Acidimicrobiia bacterium
GTGATCGGGTTGCCGTCATGCAGCACGGCCGTCTCGTGGAGGAGGGCCAGGTCGACGAGGTGTTCCTCAATCCCAGGACCGATTACACCGAACGACTGATCGCGGCCATACCCCGACTGGACGGGACATAGAGGCTTGTCGCCCAAATAGTGGCAGCGTTCCTGCTGATATGGTGTTTCGATCTGACCAATCCACGCCTGCATGAGGAGGTCCCATGTCCGTCAGAAAACTTCTTTCCCTGTTATTCGTCTTTGGGTTGGTGGTCGCAGCATGCTCGCCGGCCGAATCGGCTGAGGGCGACGTCATCCTCGGACTCCAGCTGGAGCCTCCATCGCTCGACCTCACTTCTCTACCTGCGGCGGCCATCCCACAGGTGTTGCTCTACAACGTCTACGAGGGGTTGGTGAAGCTGGAGACCGACGGTTCGATCAGCCCTCTTTTGGCTGAGTCCTGGGACGTTTCCGACGACGGTCTGGAGTGGACCTTCCACTTGAGAGATGGGGTCGCCTTCCACAACGGGGAGGCTTTCACCGCCGACGATGTGGTGTATTCGATCAACAACGTCCTCAACAAGGATCCGGAACACCCGTTTGCCACGACACTGTCGTCGGTTGCCAATGTGGAAGCCATTGATGACTCCACCGTCAAGGTAACTCTGAGCCAGTTCTCCGCGAACTTTCTCTTCTTCATGACACAGGGCCAGGGTGTGATCCTCAAGGAGTCTGAAGTCGCCAACATCGAGAACTCCCCGGTCGGCACAGGTCCGTTCGTATTCGAATCGTGGATTCCGGGTGATTCGATCGTGATCGTGAACAACACCGACTACTGGGGCGACGGTGCCCTCGTCGAATCGGTGACATATCGGTACATCAACGACCCGAATGCCCTCAACAACGCGATGCTCGCCGGTGACATCGACATCCTCGTTGGGGTGTCGGCACCCGAGTTGCTCGAAGAGTTCGAAGGTGATGACCGGTTCGAGGTTCTCACGGGGCAGACCAACGGTGAGGTGACGATGGCCCTCAACGGCTACACGGCGCCGCTGGATAATGTTCTCGTTCGTCAGGCCATCACCCACGCCATCAACAGTCAGGAAGTGGTCGATCTCGCCTACTTCGGTTATGGCGAGATGATCGGCACCGGCGCCTCTCCACTCGACCCCTACTACGTGGATCTGAACGACGTCTATCCGTATGACCAGCAGAAGGCCAAGGATCTTCTGACGGAAGCCGGTTACACCGACGACCGCCCGTTGAGGATGCTCCTGCCACCGGTCTCCTACGCCCGTCGTGGTGGTCAAATCGTCCAGGCACAGCTAGCAGAGGTGGGGATCACCGTCGAGATCGAAGAAGTGGAGTGGGGTGTCTGGCTCGAGGATGTGTTTGCCAACGGCGCTTACGACATCTCGATCGTGGCCCACGTCGAGCCGCGTGACCTCGGTCAATACGGGAATGCCGAGTACTACTGGGCATATGACAACCCGGATGTCGCAGCTCTTCTGGCTGAGGCAGACGCCACACCAGATGACGACGCCCGTTTTGCCCTTCTCGGGCAGGTGCAGTCCCAGATCACGGCGGACGCCGCGAATGTCTGGCTATTCCTGTTACCGGCGTTGAGTGTGACCAAGGCCGGCATCACCGGGTACAACCCGAACCAGCCTGGTCTCGGACTCGACCTGACCAGTCTCGCCCTCAACGAGTAGAAGAATTCGCACGGTCTCCCGGTTCGCCGGGAGACCGCTCTGAGCACCTAGTGCCCCCCAACGCAAATACGCTGACGTTTCAACGAACAGATGACGTCGCTCGCGGTGTCCTCGTCCTCGACGCACCGCACCGGGTGCGCCTTCGTCCTGCGGTGCGGCGAGGCGACGCCCCTGTCTCGCCGAAACATGCGACCGTATTCACGTTGGGGAGCACTTAGTCATGACACGACCGAGAGTTGACCATTCCGGGCTGATTGCCTTCGCTCAGGAGCTGGTGCGGATTCGCTCGGTCAACGACACGGCATTGGGGACGACCGAGGCTGAAGCGTCGATGGCCGCTGCCGACAAGATGCGATCCTTCGGCTGGGATCCGACGGTCGAGGAGATAGAGCCCGGCCGATTCAACGTCGTGGCCGTCCTCGACGGAGGTTTGCCCGGGAAGACCCTCATGTTCGAAGGCCACGCCGACGTCGTGACTGAGGGGGACCGCGAGGAGTGGACCTTCGAACCCTACGGAGGCGACATCGTCGAAGGGAGACTGCTTGGACGGGGATCGGCAGACATGAAATCCGGGGTGGCCGCCATGTTGTTCGCCACCCGGGCGATAGTCGACGCCGGGCCTTTTCCGGGCCGGATCGTGGTTGGCGTCCTGTGCGACGAAGAGGGTCTGATGATCGGCGCCAAGGCTTTTGCCGCATCCGATCTTGCTGGAGAGGTCGATGGCGCCTTCATCTGTGAGCCGGAGGCCGGGGAGGTGTGCACCACCCAGAAGGGGGCTCTTCGTCTCCTGATCGAGGCGACCGGCAAGATGGCCCACGGTGCGATGCCTCATCAGGGTCTCAATCCGATCGTCGCTCTCGGTCGTCTTCAGGGGGACATCTCGGTTTTCGAGGGCCAGTTGCAGGCCAGCCATGGGGAGCACCCACATCTCGGACTCCCCTATGTGACGCCCACCGTCTTTCAATCAGGATCGGTGGTTCAGATG